>JAABQX010000080.1 GCA_011391215.1 Rhodocyclaceae bacterium | reverse complement strand
TCACCGCCGAAGCCAATGCTCCCATGACCTCACAAAATAGCGAAACCAGCGTGGACCTGACCGCCGCCGCCCTCGAGTACCACGCTTACCCGACGCCCGGCAAAATCTCCGTCGTCGCCACCAAGGGACTGACCAACCAGCGCGATTTGGCACTGGCGTATTCACCGGGTGTCGCCGCTGCCTGCAATGCCATCGTCGCCGACCCGCGCGAGGCGAGCCGGCTGACCTCGCGCGCCAACCTGGTGGGCGTCATCACCAACGGCACGGCCGTGCTGGGGCTGGGCAACATCGGCCCGCTTGCTGCCAAACCGGTGATGGAAGGCAAGGCCGTGCTGTTCAAAAAATTCGCCGGCATCGACGTCTTCGATATCGAACTGGCCGAAACCGACCCCGACAAGCTGATCGATGCCATCGCGGCGATGGAGCCGACTTTCGGCGGTATCAACCTCGAAGACATCAAGGCGCCGGAGTGCTTCTATATCGAGGCGAAACTCAGAGAAAGAATGCGCATCCCGGTCTTCCACGACGACCAGCATGGCACGGCCATCGTTGTCGGCGCGGCCATCCTGAATGGCTTGAAACTGGTTGGCAAGCGGATCGAGGAGGTGAAGATCGTCACCTCCGGCGCCGGCGCCGCTGCGCTGGCCTGCCTCGACCTGCTGGTCAGTCTGGGCGCCCGGGTCGAAAACATCTGGGTGACCGATATCAAGGGTGTGGCCTACGTCGGCCGCGTCGAGGACATGGACCCGATCAAAGCGCGCTATGCCAAGCCGACCGATGCACGCACGCTGGCGGAGGTCATCAAGGACGCCGACGTACTCCTCGGCCTCTCGGCCGGCGGCGTGGTGAAGCCCGCAATGGTCGCGCAGATGGCGGCGCAGCCACTGATCCTCGCGCTGGCCAACCCGACGCCGGAAATCCTCCCCGAGGAAGTCAAGGCGGTGCGCGCCGACGCGATCATCGCCACCGGTCGTTCGGATTACCCGAACCAGGTCAACAACGTGTTGTGCTTCCCTTTCATCTTCCGTGGCGCGCTGGATGCCGGCGCTTCCACCATCACCGAGCAGATGAAGCTGGCTGCCGTGCGCGCCATCGCCGAATTGGCGCAGGCCGAGGCTTCCGACGTGGTGGCGCTGGCCTATGGCGGCGAATCGCTCGCCTTCGGCCCGGAATACCTGATCCCCCGGCCTTTCGATCCACGCCTGATCGTCAAGATCGCCCCGGCCGTGGCGCAGGCGGCGGCCGATTCCGGTGTCGCCAGCCGGCCCATCGCCGACCTCGACGCCTACCGCGACCAGCTCAACAGCTTCGTTTACCACTCCGGCTTCGTCATGAAACCGGTGTTCGCCGCCGCCAAGCAGGCGCCACGGCGTGTGGTTTACTGCGAGGGTGAGGATGAGCGCGTGCTGCGTGCCGTGCAGGTTGTCAAGGACGAGGGTCTCGCCGAACCGGTGCTGATCGGCCGTCCCGAGGTCATCGAACATCGCCTGCTGCGCGCCGGACTCCGCATCCGTGCCGGCGTCGACTTCGAGGTCGTCAACCCCCTGTCCGACCCGCGCTACCGCGACCTCGTCGTTGAATATCATGGCCTGATGGGTCGCCAGGGCATCACACCGGACATGGCCAAGCAGGCGCTGCGCTCCGATACCACACTGATCGGCGCGATGCTGCTGCGGCGCGGCGACGTCGATGCCATGCTCTGTGGCACTGTCGGCCGCCATGCCCAGCACCTGCGCCATATCGAGGACATCATCGGCCTGAAGCCGCGCGCGCATTGTTTCGCAGCAATGAACCTGCTGCTGCTGCCGCGCCACACCCTGTTCATCTGCGACACCTATGTCAATGAAGACCCGGACGCCGGCCTGGTCGCCGACCTGACGCTGATGGCCGCCGAGGAAGTGCGCCGCTTCGGCGTCACGCCCAAGGTGGCGCTGCTGTCGCATTCCAACTTCGGCAGCGTGCCGTCGGACGCCACACGCAAGATGGGTCGCGCCCTCGAAATCCTCACCGCACGCGCGCCCGAACTGGAAGTCGATGGTGAGATGCATGGCGATGCTGCCCTCAACGAAGCGCTGCGCAGCCGCCTCAACACCAGCTGCCGCCTCAAGGGCGAAGCCAACCTGCTGATCATGCCCAACGTCGATGCCGCCAACATCGCCTTCAATCTGCTGAAGGAAACCAACGGCGACGGCATCACCGTCGGCCCGATCCTGCTCGGCGCCGCCAAGCCGGTGCATATCCTCACCTCGACCGCTACGGTGCGACGCCTGGTCAATATGACCGCGCTCGCCGTGGTGGATGCCAACCACCTGCGTTCTTAAACGAAAAAAGGAGCCTGCCATGCCCCACGCAATTCGCATTCATGAAACCGGCGGTCCGGAAGTGCTGCGCTGGGAAGAAGTCGGCGTTAGCCAATTGTCACAATTGGCACCGAATGAAGCGAGAGTGCGTCACGAGGCGGTCGGCCTCAATTTCATCGATGTTTATTTCCGTACCGGCCGCTACCCGCTTGCTTTGCCGAGCGGTCTGGGACTCGAGGGTGCGGGCGTTGTCGAAGCCATTGGCAGCGCGGTCACTGAAGTAAAAGTGGGAGATCGCGTCGCCTATGCGGGCGGGCCGCCCGGCGCCTATGCCGAGGCACGCAATATCCCCGCCGACCGGTTGGTGAAGCTGCCGGACAGCATCGATTTCAAGACCGCCGCCGCGATGATGTTGCAAGGCATGACCGCGCAATACCTGCTGCGCCGCACCTATCGAGTGCAAGCGGGCGACACGATCCTGATCCAGGCAGCGGCCGGCGGCGTCGGCCTGATCGTCTGCCAGTGGGCCAAAGCGCTCGGTGCGACGGTCATCGGCACCGTCAGTTCGGACGAGAAAGCCGCGCTGGCGAAGGCGCATGGCTGCGATCATCCGATAGTTTATTCGCGCGAGAACTTTGTCGAGCGCGTCAAAGAGATCACTGGCGGGGCAGGCGTGCCGGTCGTCTACGACTCGGTGGGTGCCGATACTTTCATGAAATCGCTGGACTGCCTGCGCCCGCTCGGCATGATGGTTACCTTCGGCCAGTCGGCGGGACCGGTGGCGCCGGTGGATACGCAGGAACTCTCCAAGCGCGGCTCGCTGTTCCTGACACGGCCGACACTATTTACCTACATCGCCAAGCGCGCCGATCTACTGCAAACCGCGCAAGAACTGTTCGATGTGGTCGGCAGCGGCAAGGTGAAGATCGAAGTGAATCAGACCTATGCGCTGCAGGATGCGGCGCAGGCACACATCGATCTGGAAGCGCGAAAAACGACCGGATCGACGGTATTGTTGCCCTGAGTACTAAGTACTCGGGCCTAAAACAGTTCAATATCGGATTCGGTGGCCGGCGCGCGCTGCAGTTTGCCTTCGGCGATCAGCGTTTCATAGGCGTGGCTCTGATTGCGGCCATGCTCCTTGGTCCAGTAGAGCGCTTCGTCCGCACTATCGAGGATTTTCGACGGCGTGTCGCCGAGCTTGATGCGCGTGAAGCCGATGCTGAGCGTCACCCTGCCCACCTGGGGAAAGTTGAAGGTTTCGACCTGCGTGCGAAAGCGCTCGAAGGTTCCCATGGAATGAGAAAACTCGGCCGGCCGGATCAGCGCGACAAACTCCTCGCCGCCGAAGCGGAACAGCTTGTCCTGCACACGAAAGCTCTCGCGCATCAGGTTGGCCATCAGGATCAAGACCTCGTCCCCGATCAGGTGGCCGAAGCGGTCGTTGATGGTCTTGAACTTGTCGATATCCATCACGCCGAGCCAGTGGTCACGCGCTTCCGGATGTGCCTGACGGCGGTGCGGCAAGTACAACGAACCTGACCTAGCATCATCCTGCTCCGGAATCTTGGCAAGAATATTGATCAGATATTCATCGAAAGTCTTGCGGTTGAGCAGCCGTGTCAGCGTGTCGGTTTCACTGTAGTCGAGCGTTGACAGGCAATTTTTCAACAGTGCGGCAAACCCGTTGACGATCTCCAGCTCGGCAACCTCCAGCGGGGCGGGGCGGAGGATCAGCAAAAAGGCATAGGGCTCATGTTGCTCGTTACGCAGCAGCGCGATCAACCGTGAATTGCCGTCTGGCAGACGCTCGGCGCAGGGCTCGGCACTGCCAAAACAAGTCTGCAAGTGCGGCTGGCTCTCTATCGAACCGGTGTGCGCCGGCCAGGAGAATCCGTCGTCGTACGTTTCGCTGACCAGGCCCGCATCGCTCATATTGACTGCTGCCGACAGCCCTACCAGCACATCGCCGACCGGCACGAAAATCTTGTAAAGCTCGGTGCGCGTCGCCCCGAGGATCTCGGTAAGCGCGGTAATGACACCCAACTCGATTTTCCCACGGTTACGGTAGCGGGTAATCAGGTCAACGTGGTGGAGTACGGCGTTCACACGGACACCTGCGTCAATTCGCCCAGAGGCGGTCGATATCCTTGATGCCCCACTTGGCGGCATCCTCGCGCCCGGCGATTTTTTCGGTCGATCCCGGCGGGCGCGACAGGTCGATGATTTCAGGCGGGATATAGGTCTGGGACTTGGTCGAGAAAAACACCTTGACCGTCGGCGCCAGCAGTGACTTGGGTGACTGTTCGACGACCACGGCGAGTCGGCCCGACGCAAGACGCACCAGCGAACCGGTGGGGTAGATACCGATACTCTTGACGAAAGCCTGGAAGACGGGGCCGTCGAAGTGGCCTTTCGACCACTCGGTCATCTTGCGGATCGACTCGGCGGGATCCCAGCCAGCCTTGTAAGGACGATTCGATGTTATCGCATCGTAGACGTCGCAGACGGCGCCCATCTTGGCAAACAGGCTGATTTCGGCATCCTTGAGGCCCTTCGGATACCCGGAGCCGTCCACTTTTTCGTGATGGTACAGGCAGACGTCGAGGGGGATGTCGCCCACCCCACCGCCCTCGAGCAGCAGGCGGTGGCCCTCGACCGGATGGCTCTTGATGATACGGAATTCCTCATCGGTCAGTTTGCCCGGTTTGTTGAGCACTTCCATCGGCATGACCGCCTTGCCCAGGTCGTGCAGCAGGCCGGCCATGCCTGCCTCACGCATGGACTTTTCATCGAGATCCAGTTGGCGTGAAAGCGCCACCATCAGCGCGCAGACGGCGACCGAGTGCATATAGGTGTAATCGTCGGCGGTCTTGAGGCGCGCCAGGCTGATCAGCGCGCCGGGGTTGCGCAGCACCGAATTGGCAATTTCCTCAACCAGTGCGCCGGCCGCCTCATGGTCGACGGCCTTGCCCATGCGCACTTCCTGAAACATGGAGACCACGGCTTCCTTGGATTTTGCGCAGATCTTGGCGGCACGCTGTACTTCCTCGGCCATCGAGACGCGGGAAACCTCTTTCCTGGGAGCGGCGATCTCCTCGAGGGCGGCATCGATTTCCGCTTCGGCTTCCTGCTTGGTGCTACCGGCGACATCAAGCCCCTTCTTGACGTCGATCCATAACTCCCGAATGCCGCATGTCTTGATCTGATCCAAATCCGCCGGGTCTTCCACGACAAACTTGGCACGCCAGAACGGATGATCCATCCACGAACCGCAAAATTCGTGAATGTGCATACCTAGCGTGAGTTGCTCGACGGCGATTTTTTTCAGCATGCTAGACTCACCGATCCCTTTTTTAAGCTTGTGACATGGACGTTTACCCGTTATTTCAGGCGCTGGTGCTCGGCGTCGTCGAGGGCTTCACCGAGTTCCTGCCGATTTCCAGTACGGGGCATTTGATTCTAGCTGGAGACCTGCTGGATTTTAACGACGAGCGCGGCAAACTCTTCGAAATCGTCATCCAGTTCGGGGCCATTCTCGCCGTGGTCTGGGAGTATCGCGCGCGCTTTGGCAAGGTGCTGGCCGGCCTGCCCGGCGACCCGGTGGCGCGGCGCTTTGTCACCAATCTCGCCATCGCCTTCATGCCGCTCGCCGTGCTCGGCCTGCTGTTCGGCAAGGCGATCAAGGCGCACTTGTTCGCCCCTGTCCCCGTGGCGCTGGCGTTTATCCTCGGCGCTTTCGTCATCCTCTGGGCCGAGCGGCGCACCCACACCATCACCATCCACAGCGTCGATGACATCGGTCCGCTCGACGCCCTCAAGCTCGGCTTTGCCCAGGCCTGCGCGTTGATTCCCGGTACTTCGCGCTCGGGGGCTACCATCATCGGCGGGCTGTTCTTTGGCTTGAGCCGCCAGGCGGCCACGGAATTTTCCTTCTTCCTCGCCGTACCGACCCTCGGCGCCGCCACGGTCTATCAGCTCTACAAGGAACGTCACCTGCTGGCCTGGGACGACCTCGGCATCTGGGTTGTCGGCTTCGTCTCCGCTTTCGTCTCCGCCTTCCTCTGCGTACGCTGGTTGTTGCGCTACATCATGTCACACGACTTCACTATTTTTGCCTGGTATCGCATCGTCTTCGGCATCGTCGTGCTGGCGACCTGGCAATTCGGTCTGGTGGACTGGAGCAACCCCTGATCCTGTATCTGCATGGCTTCACCAGCGGTCCCGAGTCGAAAAAAGTGCGGGCGCTGGCGGCACGGATGGCCGAGCGCGGCTGTGCTGACCAGCTGATCTGCCCGCAACTGCCCGCATCGCCCGCCACCGCCATTGCGCTGGCCGACAGCATCATTCGGGAAAAAGTCGGCGCTGGCGGGACGGCAACACTGGTGGGTTCCTCGCTCGGCGGCTATTACGCGACTCATCTGGCCGAAAAACACAGATTGAAAGCGGTGCTGGTGAATCCTGCCGTGGTCGCAGCCATCCAACTCGAACCCTATCTCGGTCCACAAACCTGGCTCTACAGCGGTGAGCCCTTCGAATTCACCCGTCAGCACATCGACGAGTTGCGCGCCCTCGAAATACCGGTGCTGGCCGACCCCTCCCGCTACTGGCTGCTGGTCGAGGAAGGCGATGAAACCCTCGACTACCGCCAGGCTGTCGACCGTTATGCCGGCGCGCGCCAGACCGTGCTACCCGGCGGCGACCACAGCTTCACCCGCTGGGACGATTACCTTGACGAGATTCTCGCTTTTGCCGGCCTGACATGAAGCCCGCCGCACGCGAAGGAGTCGCTGCCGCGCTGGGCGCTTACATTCTCTGGGGGCTGGTGCCGATCTTCTTCAAGCAGCTCGCCGGCGTGCCGGCGCTGGAGATCATCGCCCATCGCGTCGTCTGGTCGCTGCTGCTGGTCGGCGGCCTGCTCGCGCTGCGCGGCCAACTGGCGCCCGTCTGGCAACACGCCCGCAATCTGCGCACGCTTTTGCGTGCCGCGCTCGCCGCCGCCCTGGTCATGACGAACTGGCTGGTCTTCGTCTGGGCGGTGAACGTCGATCGCATACTCGAAACCAGCCTCGGCTACTTCATCACGCCGCTCGTCAGCATCGTGCTGGCGGTCGTCGTTCTCCACGAACGTCTGCGGCCGCGCCAGTGGGTCGCCGTGGCATTCGCCCTGATCGGCGTGGCGCTGGAAGGCTGGCGCATGGGCGGCCTGCCCTGGGTCTCGCTGGTGCTGGCGGCCACCTTCGGCAGCTACGGCCTGCTGCGCAAGCAACTTCCGGTCGATGCCGCCGGCGGCCTGCTGCTCGAAACCGCCTGCGCCGCGCCATTTGCCCTAGCTTACCTGCTCTGGTTGGGAAGTGCCGGCAACTTCGGCCAGACGACGGCAACCGATACGCTCTTGATCTCCTCAGGCGCCGTCACCGCCATTCCCCTGCTGCTGTTCGCCATCGGCGCACGCCGCCTACCGCTCGCCACCATGGGCTTCCTGCAATATGTTGCACCCTCCCTGTCGTTCCTGGTGGCCACTGTCTACTACGGCGAACCG
>JAABQX010000079.1 GCA_011391215.1 Rhodocyclaceae bacterium | reverse complement strand
TTTGGGCGCGATGAAATCGGCGAGACACAGGTTGGCTTTGTCGGCTGGCCGCTCATGCTGCTGGCGCAGGCCGTGCCAGGTCATCAGCACTTTCTCGCGGCTTTCATCAGCGTAGATTACGATGTCGTCGCTGACCGAGTTTGCCGGGAACAGGCCGAACACGGCGTTCGCCGTCAACCATTTCTCCGCGACGATCTGCTCCAGCATCGCTTTGGCGTCGGCGAATACCGCGCGTGCCTGTTCGCCGACCTTGGCATCGTCGAGCAGTTGCGGGTAACGGCCGGGCAGATCCCAGGTCTGGAAAAATGGCGCCCAGTCGATATAGCGTGCCAGCGTGGCGAGGCCGATCTTGCACAGGCTGCGGAGCCCCGGCCGGCGCGGCTGGAAGGGTGCGTAGTCGAGCTTGGCGTGGTTGGCGCGCGCGGCAGCCAGCGCCACCATCTTTACACCCTGCTTGCTCGCATGCTGTTCGCGTACCTTGACGTAGTCGGCGGCGATCTCTTCTATGTAGCCGGCCGCCTGGTCGATCGACAG
The DNA here is from genome assembly GCA_011391215.1 of Rhodocyclaceae bacterium. GTDB lineage: Bacteria > Pseudomonadota > Gammaproteobacteria > Burkholderiales > Rhodocyclaceae > Sulfuricystis. The sequence continues at coordinate 7,431 of JAABQX010000079.1, read as the reverse complement.
CAGCTTGGTCACTACGCCGACAGCGCGTGAAGCATCCGGCACATAGACGACAGTGCCCTGGTAGTTCGGCGCAATCTTGATGGCGGTGTGGGCGCGGCTGGTGGTCGCGCCGCCGATCAGCAGCGGCACGGTAAAGCCCTGCCGCTGCATTTCGCTGGCGACGTGACTCATCTCCTCCAGCGACGGCGTGATCAGGCCCGACAGGCCCACCACATCGGCTGCATGCTCTTTGGCGGCCGCGAGGATCTTGTCGGTGGACACCATCACGCCGAGATCGACGATCTCGTAGCCGTTGCAGGCCAGCACCACGCCGACGATGTTCTTGCCGATGTCGTGCACATCGCCCTTGACGGTGGCGAGGACAATTTTTCCTTTTGCTGCCGCGCCGGTGCGCAGCTTCTCTTCCTCGATGTAAGGCACGAGATGGGCGACCGCCTGTTTCATGACGCGCGCCGACTTGACGACTTGCGGCAGGAACATCTTGCCCGCGCCGAACAGGTCGCCCACCGCGTTCATGCCGGCCATCAGCGGACCTTCGATGACGTGCAAGGGCGGCTTGCCGGCAGCCGCCAGCGCGGCGCGGCATTCCTCGGTGTCGGCGACGACGTATTCGGTAATGCCGCGCACCATGGCGTGTTCGAGGCGTTTCTCGACCGGCCACTCGCGCCAGGCGAGATCGACGATCTGTTCCTTGGCAGAACCTTTTACTGAGGTGGCAAACTCGACCAGCGCATCCCCCGCGCCTGGCTTGCGGTTCAGAACGACATCTTCGACTTTCTCGCGCAGCACCCGATCGAGCTGATCGTAGACACCCAACTGGCCGGCATTGACGATGCCCATGGTGAGGCCGGCCCGAATCGCGTGATAGAGGAAGACGGTGTGGATCGCCTCGCGCACCACCTCGTTACCGCGGAAGGAGAACGAGACGTTTGAGATGCCGCCTGAGATATTGGCGTGCGGCAAGTTCGCGCGAATCCAGCGACAGGCTTCGATGAAGTCGACCGCGTAGTTGTCGTGCTCGGGAATGCCGGTAGCGATGGCGAAAACGTTGGGGTCGAAGATGATGTCCTCGGCCGGGAAGCCATCGGCCGTTAATAAGGCATAAGCGCGTTTGCAGATGTCGATCTTGCGCTGGTAGGTATCGGCCTGGCCGGCCTCATCGAAGGCCATGATGATCGCTGCCGCACCGAGTCTTCTGGCCTCGCGCGCCTGGGCGAGAAATTTGGTCTCGCCTTCCTTCATCGAAATCGAGTTGACGATGCCTTTGCCTTGCACGCATTTCAGGCCGGCTTCGATCACCTCCCACTTCGAGGAGTCGAGCATGATCGGCACGCGGGAAATATCCGGCTCACTGGCGATCAGGTTACAGAAACGCACCATCGCGGCCTGCGAGTCGAGCATCGCCTCGTCCATGTTGATGTCGATGATCTGTGCGCCATTTTCCACCTGCTGGCGCGCGACGACCAGTGCATCGTCGAGCCGACCTTCGAGGATCATCTTGGCGAAGGCGCGCGAACCGGTAACGTTGGTGCGCTCGCCGACGTTCACGAACAGCGAGTCTGCGCCGATCTTGCAGGGTTCGAGTCCGGCCAGCCGCAACGAAAAGTCGGCGCCAGCGGGACGGCGTGGTTTGACATCTTTCAGCGCATTTGCAATCGCGCGGATGTGATCGGGCGACGTGCCGCAGCAGCCACCGGCGATGTTAAGCAGGCCATCCTGCGCCCATTGCGCCATCTCGTCGGCCAGCATCTGCGGCGTCTCATCGTAGCCGCCGAAGGCGTTGGGCAGGCCGGCGTTCGGGTGGGCGGAGACGAAACAGTCGGCGACGCGGCCGATATCCTCGACGTACTGGCGCAGCTCCTTCGCACCCAGCGCACAGTTAAGGCCAAAGGACAGCGGGCGTGAATGGCGCAGCGAGTTCCAGAAGGCCTCCGCCGTCTGGCCGGAGAGCGTGCGGCCCGAGGCATCGGTGATGGTGCCGGAAATCATGATCGGCCAGCGCCGGCCGGCTTGGTCGAAGAACTTCTCGATGGCGTAGAGCGCGGCCTTGGCGTTGAGCGTGTCGAAGATGGTTTCGACCAGCAGGATATCGGCGCCGCCTTCGACGAGGCCGCGCGCGGATTCCATGTAGTCGGCGACCAGCCCGTCGAAAGTGACGTTGCGGAAGCCAGGATCGTTCACGTCGGGCGAGAGCGAGCAGGTCCGCGAAGTGGGGCCGAGTACGCCGGCGACGAAGCGGGGCTTCTCTGGCGTCGAATACTTGTCGGCGACTTCCCGTGCCAGCCGCGCACCCGCCACATTCAATTCGTAGGCGAGATCTTCCAGTCCATATTCGGCCTGGGAAACGCGTGTGGCGTTGAAGGTATTGGTTTCGAGGATGTCGGCACCCGCTGCGAGATATTCGGCATGAATGCCGCCGATCACATCCGGCCGCGTCAGGCACAGCAGGTCGTTGTTGCCCTTGAGATCTTTTGCATGCTGCGCGAAACGTGCGCCGCGATAATCGGCCTCGACGAGATTATGGCGCTGCACCATGGTGCCCATGGCACCGTCGAGGATGAGGATACGCTGCGCGAGAAGTTCGTGCAGTTCGTTGTTGCGGTCGGGTTGCATGGGGGGGGCGCCTGTGCGGAACGTATTGAATTGTTGTGAAATTTTATCATGTCACTTGCGTGTGCCAGGACTTCGCGATTTAGAATGGACGGGTCGCGAACTGCGTCTTCATCCATTTGAGGTTTTCCATGTTCAATTCGCTTTCAATACGTAGCCGCATGCTGGTCATGGCGGTCATGTCCATAGGCTTTCTGACGCTTCTGGCGGGGGTCAATCTTTATGGCCAGAATCATGCGACGGCGGCCCTGGCGACTGTGCAGAACAAGGCTGTGCAACCGATGCTGGCGATTCAGGGAATCGATGACCTGCTCAAGGAAATCCGCTTCGACATGGCGGGTTCGGTGCTGGAAGTCACCTCCTTCATCGGCGCACGCAATCGCCTCAAGGAAAAGCGCGAACACCTGCCGGTAGCCTGGCAGGAATTTATGTCGCAGTTTGATGGCGCTGCGGCAACGCCCGAAGAAAGGGAGCTTGTCGAAGGCATCGGCAAACAAATCGAGGGCATCAAGGACCTGCTTGACAGCTTGGACGCTGCCTACGCCAAAGAGGACAAGGTGGCGGTTACCGAGCTGCTGCAGCAGCAGTGGCCGATCGTGCACAAGAAACTGATCAAACCGCTTGCGCTGCTTGTGCCATCCCGTGTCGAGACCGTCAAGCACACCTTTGAGGCTAGTGCTGCCGAGGGCCGCAGGCTCAACACCCTGTCGATTGCCAGCTTTATCGTGTGCGTGGTTGTCCTGTTATTGCTCGTGCTGCCGCTTACCCGCTCCTTGACGCGTGGCCTCGAAAACCTCAAGGCGACGCTGTCCAAAGTGGCTGACGGCGATCTTTCCTCCCAGCCGGACACCAGCCGGCGTGATGAGCTGGGCGACATGGCGCGCTCGCTGTCTACCACGCTGGAACATCTGCGCGAAATCATCAGTGGCGTGAAAGGCGCGGGAGACCGGCTGGCGGGTGCCTCCGATCAGATGGCACAAGAGTTGTCTGTGGTCATTACCCGTGGTCAGGAGCGTGCCGAATACATGAATCGTGCCGTTAATTCGATTCAGCAGATGAGCTCTGCAGCCGAGAGTATCGCGGGCAGTTCTGCGCAGGCCTTCGGGGCATCGGAAGATGCTCGCGGCCGTGCCGCCACGGGCGATAAACACATGGAAAGCAGTATTGCCGCCACACGGCGCGTTGAAAGCGCCGTGGACAACTCGGCAGCTGTTATACAGGAACTTGCCTCCGCCACCGACCGTATCAACGAGATCACCAACACCATCCGCGAGATTGCCGACCAGACCAACTTGCTGGCGCTGAACGCCGCCATCGAGGCAGCGCGAGCCGGCGAACAGGGCCGGGGTTTCGCTGTCGTCGCCGACGAGGTCAGAAAACTCGCTGAGCGAACCTCGACTTCGACCAGCGATATCACGTCGATGGTCGAGGCGATTCGCAGCAAGACCGGTTCGGCAGTCGATGCAATGGTGCATGTGCACAATGAGGTGGCCGACGGCATGCGCTATGCGCATGAAACGCGCGAGACTCTGGATGGTATTGTCGTCGCTGCCGAACAGGTGACCCAACTGTCCCAGCAGATCGCCGCTGCTTCGCAAGGCCAGCTTGACGCTAGCAACAAGACCACACGTGATATGGATCAGGTCATGTCGATGAGTGCCGACAACAGCGCCAGCCTGAACCGCGTCGGCGAAATCTCGGGAAATTTGTCGAACATGTCACGCCAATTGCAGCAGATGATCGGCCGCTTCCGTTTAAGTTGATGCAGTCGTACAGGCAACAAAAAACCCGGCCTTGGCCGGGTTTTTTGTTGAAGCAAAGTACCGGATTACTTGGCGCCGGCCAGGATCCACTTGACCAGAGTTTCGATGTCGGCATCCTTGACGGCAGCGTTCGGCGGCATGGGGATTTCGCCCCAGGCGCCCTTGCCACCCTTCTTCACCTTTTCGGACAGCATCTTGACGGCGTCGGCCTTGCCGGCATACTTGGCGGCGACATCCTTATAGGCCGGGCCGACCAGCTTCTTGTCAACGGTGTGGCAGGACATGCAGTTGCTCTTCTTGGCCAGATCCATGTTGGCCATGGCGGGAGCAGCGGTCAGCAGGCCGGCGGCAATCAGTGCGGTTGCGATCAGTTTCATATTTTTCCTCGCGAAAGTTGTGGGTGTGGTGAAAATTCTGACCGTCAGTCTAGCGGAAATCAGCCGGCTTGCAATATCTCTTCAAGTTCCGCGAAATTCGCCATCGGTACAAGGCACTTAACGCCCTGACAGACCCAAGCGTTGACAACGGGCGTTTCGGGTTTGGCCAGCGCCGGAGGAAGCCCGGGTGTTTCGTTAGGTAAAGTCAGTGTGATGACCGAGCGATACCTGGCCATGCGGCGTTGCCAATCGGGCAAACCTGCGGTCGGGCCGCGCAGGATGATGAGCGTCGGCGGTGCCAGTGCTTCCTCCAGGGCCGACAATAGCGTTGCGCAACCACCTGACGAATAGCTGAGTTGTGGCCAGAATGCATCGAGTGTGCGCCGTGCTGCTTCCAGATAGCGCACTTCCCCCAGGAGATGACCGAGGCGCTGCAGGGCAATGGCGGCGACGCCGTTGCCAGAGGGTATTGCGCCATCGTGGCCAGTCTTGGGGCGCTGGATGAGCGTTTCGTGATCGTGGGCGGTGAAGTAAAAGCCGCCGGCTGCGCTGTCCTCAAAGTGTGCCAGCAGCGCATCCGCCAGCTGGGTGGCAAAGGCCAGATCCTCGGCACGGAACTCTGCCTGCAGCAACTCCAGCAATGCGGCAAGCAGGTAGGCGTAATCGTCCAGATAAGCGGGCAACTGGGCGCGGCCGTGGCGCGAGGTGGCCAGCAGGCGCCCATTCTGCCAATGGGTTGCCTGCAGGTAAGCGAGCGCTGCATGTGCGGTACTCAACCAGTCGGGCCGCTCGAGAAGGCGCGCCGCGTGCGCCAGCCCTTCGATCATCAGTGCGTTCCACGCGGTGAGCACCTTGTCGTCCAGTCCGGGGCGAATGCGCTTTTCCCGGGCGGCGAACAATTTGGTGCGCGCGGATTCAATCAGGGCAGATTCACCTTCCGCCAGTGGCGCGGCAAGCTTGAGATGCCAGTGCCGGTTTTCGAAGTTCGGCCGTTCCGCGAGCCCCCAGTGCCGTCCCGCCAGCGCCGACTCTTCGGGCGTCAGCAAGCGCTCTACTTCGCGGCGATCCCAGACGTAGAACTTGCCTTCTTCACCTTCGGAGTCGGCATCGAGCGAGGAGTAGAAAGCGCCTTCAGGAGACGTCATTTCGCGTAACAACCAGCTGACGATGCCTTCCGCAACGCGCCGAAAGTTGTCATCCCCCGTCAGCGCCCAGGCATCCGCATACAGCCCCAGCAGCGGCCCGTTGTCGTAGAGCATCTTTTCGAAATGGGGGATTTCCCACGTGGCATCGACGCTGTAGCGACAGAAACCGCCACCGAGCTGGTCGTGGATGCCGCCCGCCGCCATGCGCGACAAGGTGAACAACGCCGCCTCGTGCGCCGCTGCGTCTTGCGGGCGGCGCAGCAGGAAGGCCAGATCGGTTGGGTGCGGAAACTTCGGTGCGCCGCCGAATCCCCCGTCGCTGCGGTCGAAGCTGCCGAGCAAGACGGCGCGCAGCGCGGCGACGGGCGCGGCGTCGAGAGCGATGGCGTTGGCGGGCGGTGTGGCCTCTCGGTCGAGGGCGCGGCGCACCTCGGAATTCTGCGTTGTGATTTCAGTGCGGCGTTCACGCCAGGCAACGGCCACTTGCCGGCAGATATCGACGAAGCCGCCCAAACCGTAGCGCGCCTCCCTGGGGAAATAGGTGCCGCCAAAAAATGGTGTGCCGTCGGGCGCGAGGAACAGCGTCAGGGGCCAGCCGCCGTGACGTCCGGTGAGCATCTGATGGGCGGTCTGGTAGATCTGGTCGAGGTCGGGCCGCTCCTCGCGATCGACCTTGATGCTGATGAAGTGTTCGTTCATCACCGCTGCCACGCCGTCATCCTCGAAGGATTCGTGGGCCATCACATGGCACCAGTGGCAGGCCGAGTAGCCGATGGAGAGCAGGATCGGCTTGTCCTGCGTGCGTGCCAGTGTGAGTGCTTCCTCACCCCAGGGAAACCACGCGACAGGGTTGTCCGCGTGTTGCAGCAGATAGGGAGAAGTTTCGCCGCTCAGGCGGTTGAGGCGCGCCGGGCGATGCGGATGATGGGGCGGGATAGCGGGCATGGTCAGCCTCCGGATCAGGAGACTTGACTATACCCGATTAAATTAGTCTGATAATGCCGCTCAGGGTATTGGGGAATTAGGGCATTAGGTCTTTCAGCAGGCTATCGACATCTTTCTGCGACAGGCGCTGGTCTTCGGTCGGCCCGCCGCTCTCGACGACGATGATCGCGCCGACCAGAGCCTTCATCGCCTTGCGCAACGATTGTCCGGCCAGGTCCTGAAACTCCTGCGCGACGATGATGTTGGTGAGGTGCCCGCTGACATTGGTGAGCAGTGTGTCGAGCTGCCTGCGGTTCCAGTCCTTGCCCAGCGAGGCCAGCGCGTCGCCGACCAACAGCTTGGCCGATTCGGCTTCAAGCAGCGATTTGGTGGCCGCTTCGGCAGTGATGCGCTCGACATTGCCGAGGATGGTCGAGACTTCCTTCGGGTTGCCCGCCGAGCGCTTGCCCAGATCCTTGGCCGCCTGGTTGAGTTCCTTCGCCAGCAGTTTCAGTTCGCTTAATACCATGCCGGTGGCTTGTGCCGGTTTCTTGATGACCATTTTTTTCGCCACGGGCTGTTTCGCCGCTACGGATGTCTTTTTTTGCACCG
>JAABQX010000078.1 GCA_011391215.1 Rhodocyclaceae bacterium | reverse complement strand
GGGATCAGCTCTGGTGGAGATGCTTGATGCCAAGAAGGCGGCAGAGGCGGCGCACGCCGTACCCGCTTCGGGACATTTCATCCCGCCAGCGCCGACTTCTGGCACCGTTCCCCCGGCCGGCGCTGCCGGGCAAAAGTAAGCTTCTTCCCCGCCTGACTTAAACCCATGACCCAAGCCCCCGCCCGCGCCACACTGCATAGCCAGCTGGCGGCGATGATCCGCCGCAAGCCGATCACCGTCACGCCCGACGCCACCCTGCGCGATGCCGTGCAAGCCATGGCCGAGCATCGCATCGGCTCGATCATCGTGGTTGAGCCCGAGAGCGGCCGGCCGATCGGCATCTTCACCCTGCGCGACCTGTTGCACAAGGTGGCGGCCAAGTCCTGCGACCTCGATCAGATGATCATGTCGGTGATGAGTGGCTCCAACCTGCTGATGCTCAACTGGCGCTCCACCGTCTATCAGGCGGCGCTGGTCATGGCGCGCCATGGCGTGCATCACGTCATCGTCGTCGATGCAGCCGGCAAGCTGGTCGGCCTCATCTCGCAGAAAGATATCTACGAGCTGCAAAGCGGCGGGGCCAAGGCGATTTCCGGAGCGATTCGCAGCGCCCGTGATGTCGATAGCCTGGTGTCGGCGGCCCAGGAGATTCGCCGGCTGGCCGAGAACACGCTGGCCGAAGGCGGCGCGGCCGAAGCGCTCACCGAGTTGATTTCCTCGCTCAACGACCACCTGACGGTGCGCCTGATCGAGTTGACCCAGATTGATTTTCAGCTGCCCAAAGCGCCCTGGGCGTGGCTGGCTTTCGGTTCCGAAGGCCGCTACGAGCAGACCCTGTCGACCGACCAGGATAACGGGATCGTGTTTGCCGCAGCGCCGGAAGACGCGGCGGCAGTGCGCGCCGCCTTCCTGCCCTTTGCCGCCGAGGTCAACAAGCGTCTCGATGCCTGCGGTTTTCCGCTGTGCAAGGGCAACGTGATGGCGAGCAACCCGGAACTGTGCCTCTCGGTTGATGAGTGGCATGGCCGTTTCAGCAGCTGGTTGCGCTCCACCACGCCGCAGGCGCTGCTCGATTCGACCATTTATTTCGATTTTCGCGCCATCTTTGGCGAGGAATCACTCTCTGAAGAGTTGCGCACCTGGCTGCGCAAGCACATTCCCGACGCCACCCTGTTCCAGCGCTTCATGGCCCAGGATGCGCTGCGCGCCCAGCCGCCGCTGGGCATGCTGCGCGACTTCAGCTTCGACGACAACAAGGATTACCCGCATACCCTCGATCTCAAGACCCAGGGCACCCGTCTGTTCGTCGATGTGGCGCGCATCCTCGCGCTGGCCAACGGTATCGATGAGACCAGCACGACGGAGCGCCTGCGCGCGGCGGCGGCCAAGGGCAAGTTTGGCCGTGACGATATCGGTGCAGTGATCGATGGCTTCTTCTTCATCCAGCAATTACGCCTGCGGCAGCAGCAGACCGGCACGCCCATGGGCATGGCCAACCGTGTTGATCCCGATCAGCTCAACGAGCTCGACCGCTTCGTCTTGAAAGAAGCGCTCAAACAGGCCAGGAAGCTCCAGGGCCGCATCAAGCTCGACTATCACCTATAGTTTTTTGTAAGCTTAAAGTAAGATAGTTGCGGCACAATAAATAGTGCGAAAGTGGGATACGGTCGATTTGCAAGTTACGGGATTGATTGTTTCTTTTGCTGCCGGCCACAACAGGCCGGATCACTTCAACGAGGAGGAGACTTCAATAATGAAATATGACCACGACGTCCAAGGCTATTGGAAGGCGACGCTGGGCCTGTTGACCAAAATCATGATCATCTGGTTCCTGGTCTCGTTCGGCGCTGGCATCCTGTTCGCCGACGTGCTTAATGGCATCAAACTGGGCGGCTACCCGCTCGGCTTCTGGTTCGCTCACCAAGGCTCGATGTATATCTTCATCGCGCTGATCTTCTGGTACGCCAAGAAGATGGGCGATATCGACCGCGAATTCGACGTTCACGAAGACTAAGGAGCCACGCAAATGGATCTGCAAACAACAATTTACCTGGTCGTCGGTCTCAGCTTCGCGCTGTACATCGGCATCGCCATCTGGGCGCGCGCCGGCTCCACCAGCGAGTTTTACGCCGCTGGCGGCAGCGTACCGCCAGTGATGAATGGCATGGCCACTGCAGCTGACTGGATGTCCGCGGCTTCCTTCATCTCCATGGCCGGCCTGATCTCCAACATGGGTTATGGCGGCGGCCTGTTCCTGATGGGCTGGACCGGTGGTTACGTGCTGCTGGCGATGCTGCTGGCCCCGTACCTGCGCAAGTTCGGCAAATTCACCGTGCCGCAGTTCATCGGCGACCGCTTCTACTCGAAGACGGCCTCGACGGTGGCGGTGCTGTGCCTGCTGACCGCTTCAATCACCTACATCATCGGTCAGATGACGGGCGTTGGCGTGGCTTTCTCGCGCTTCCTCGGCGTTTCCAGTGAAGTCGGCATCTACGTCGGCATGGGCATCGTGTTCCTCTACGCCGTGTTCGGCGGCATGAAGGGCATCACCTACACGCAGGTCGCCCAGTACATCGTGCTGATCGCCGCCTACATCATCCCGGCGATCTTCATCTCGATCTCCCTCACCGGCAATCCGATCCCGCAACTGGGTCTTGGTTCCACGATGACCGGCACTGATGTTTCGCTGCTGGCAAAACTGGACATGGTGGTGACTGATCTGGGCTTCGGCAAGTACACGACCACGACTGCCGGCAGCACGCTGAACATGTTCGTCTACACCATGTCGCTGATGATCGGCACCGCCGGTCTGCCGCACGTGATCATGCGTTTCTTCACCGTGCCGACCGTGGCTGCTGCACGCAGCTCCGCCGGCTGGGCGCTGGTTTTCATCGCCTTGCTCTACACGACAGCCCCTGCCGTTGCCGCGATGGCCAAGCTGAACCTGCATGGCACGGTCAACACTGCCGTCAAGACCGGTGGCGACCTGTATGCCGCCGAGTCCAGCATCCTGGCCGAGCAGCGTCCGGACTGGATGAAGCGCTGGGAAAAGACCGGTCTGCTGAAGTTCGAAGACAAGAACGGCGACGGTCGTATCCAGTACTACAACGACAAGACCAAGAACGCCGATGCTGCCGCCAAGGCAACTGCCGCCGGCTGGAAAGGCAACGAGCTGACGGTTAACGCCGACATCATCGTGCTGGCCAACCCGGAAATCGCGCTGCTGCCCAACTGGGTGATCGCGCTGGTGGCTGCCGGCGGTCTGGCGGCGGCGCTGTCGACCGCTGCCGGTCTGCTGATGGCAATCTCCGCTGCAGTTTCGCATGACCTGGTCAAGGGCATTTTCAAACCCGATATCAGCGAGAAGGGCGAACTGCTGGCGGGCAAGATCTCCATGGCTGTCGCCATCGTCATCTCCGGTTGGCTGGGTCTGAATCCGCCGGGCTTTGCGGCCGGTACCGTGGCCCTGGCCTTCGGTATCGCGGCCAGCTCGCTGTTCCCGGCGATCATGATGGGCATCTTCTCGAAGAAAATGAACAAGGAAGGCGCTATTGCCGGCATGCTGGCAGGTCTCTTTGTCACCCTGTTCTACGTGTTCGCACACAAGGGTATCTTCTTCATCAAGGGCACCGACTTCCTACCAATGATCGGTGGCGCTAACAGCTTCTTCGGTATCACGCCGGAGGCCTTCGGTGCCATCGGCGCGCTGGTGAACTTTGCTGTGGCCTTCACGGTGGATAAATTCACCAAAGAGCCGCCCGAGCATATCCAGCACATGGTTGAAGCCGTGCGTATTCCGCGTGGCTCCAAGGTGGTGGATGGCGCTCACTAAGTTGTACAGGCCCGGTTCCTGAATCCAGCCGGATTCAGGATCGGGTTCGAAGCCCCGCTGGTTAAACTGGCGGGGCTTTTTATTTGGAGGTTGCTATGGTTTTCGATATCAGCGTCGCGATGACGTGGATTCTTTTTCTGGCGCTGTTTCCCATCGCTTTTTTCTGGCTGCGGCGCGCCTGGCGCATTCTCGTCAAGCGCAATTTTTCCGAAGTCGCCCTGAAGCGCGGCGAACCGCCGGCCAACCCGGAAAAGTTCGCCCCCTACGCGGCGATCATCAATCTGATCGGCGGCGCCATCATCATTTTCGTGATCATCGGTGTGGTGAGCGGTGTGCTGGCTTACGAAACCTGGTCGGCCATCGCTGGCTCGACGATCTGGATGAAGTTCATTTTCGATTTCATCCTGAGCCGTCATGCGCATCCGATCGTTCCCAAGAAAAAGGCCTGATCTGATCCGGGTCATTCTTCTACTTTTGATATAGTCAACCCGTTGCCGTTGCCTTCGTTCCGGATGAAGGCAGCCTAGCCGGTCGCCTGACCGCTAACCGGGCGGATAGTTGAACGGGCGCCGTCCCGCCAGCGCCGACTTTTTTACGGGCGCGGCCTTGAATGGACTGCACATCACGCCATGCTTCGCGAAAAAAGCACAAGGGACGCAAGCTATGAACCTAGGCAACGCATTCATCTTTATTGTCGCTATCGGACTCACTGGCAGCGCCGTCCTGGCGGCTCCATCCGACCCTGTGATCGATACGCAGGAGCAACCGAATGTGGTGATCACGTTGGACCCCGGCAGCGGCAGAGTGAACCGTGAAATGGAAACACGCCTGCGGAAGTTGGTTAACGAAGCCGGTCAGGATGCGCGAACGTTTTTCCGGCTCGAGAGCCATGTTCCGAATAGCGGCAGTCCATCACTCGATCTCGTCAGGGCGGAGAAGGCCTTGCTAGTTGTGCGGGACCGACTGGTTGCCCTGGGGATTGGGCCGCGCAGGATTCTGCTCTCAACTTTCGGTGCAGAACATGACAACGAGCGCGATTCAACACGCCACTGGGTGGAGATCTATCTTCTCACCGGGTCCAAATGAACAGACCTGCGGAGAGGTTGTGAGTAGTTGATTGCCGGCCGTTGGCGCCGTCTCGCCAACGCCGATTTTTGATGAAAGCGGTAAGAAACTCCTTTCATTATGCTGCGTCGCAACATAGAATGTCGCCTCCTATTTACTTAGATTTAAGGGGGAGGGCTCATGTCACTAAAAACCTATGAACGAATTCGGTCGAACCCAAAATTCCAGGCGTTCGTCAGCAAGCGCAACAGGTTCTCGATCATCATGAGCATCCTCATGATCATTGCCTACTACGGCTATATCCTGCTGATCGCCTTCAACAAACCTTTCCTTGCGACCAAGATGGGTCCGGGCCTGGTGACCTCGATCGGCATCCCGATGGGCGTTGGCGTCATTCTCTTCACCATCATCCTGACGTGGATCTACGTGCGTCGCGCCAATACCGAATTCGACACCGAAGCCGAAGCCATCATCAAGGAGGCCACCAAGTGAGTATTACCCACAAGAATCTTTTCGTCGCAATTTCAGGGTTGGCCCTGCTGGCCCTCGCCGGTGGCGCCCTGGCGGCTGGTGCCGACCTCGGTCAGACCACCAAGCAGGCGACCAACTGGACGGCCATCGCCATGTTCGCCGTCTTCGTCGGCGCCACGCTGTATATCACCAAGTGGGCGGCCTCCAAGACCAAGTCGGCCGCAGATTTCTACACTGCTGGCGGCGGCATCACCGGTTTCCAGAATGGCCTGGCGATTGCCGGCGACTACATGTCGGCGGCGTCTTTCCTGGGTATTTCCGGACTGGTGTTCGCCTCCGGCTTCGACGGCCTGATCTTCTCGATCGGCTGGCTGGTCGGCTGGCCCGTCATCACCTTCCTGATGGCGGAGCGCCTGCGTAACCTCGGCAAATTCACCTTCGCCGACGTCGCCTCTTACCGCTTCGCCCAGACCCCGCTGCGTAGCTTCGCCGCCACGGGTACGCTGGTCGTCGTCGCCTTTTACCTGATCGCCCAGATGGTCGGCGCCGGTCAGCTCATCAAGGTGCTGTTCGGCCTCGAGTACATCTACGCGGTGATGCTGGTTGGCGTGATCATGATGATGTACGTGCTGTTCGGTGGCATGACAGCCACCACCTGGGTGCAGATCATCAAGGCGGTGATGTTGCTGGTCGGTGCCACCTTCATGGCAGTCATGGTGTTGCTGCAGTTCAACTTCTCGCCCGAGGCGCTGTTCGCCAAGGCCGTTGAAGTTCACGCCAAGCACGATTCCATCATGGGTCCGGGCGCGCTGATCAACGATCCGATCTCGGCGATCTCGGTCGGCATGGCGCTGATGTTCGGTACCGCCGGCCTGCCGCACATCCTGATGCGCTTCTTTACCGTGCCGAACGCCAAGGAAGCCCGCAAGTCGGTAGCCTGGGCGACCACCTGGATCGGTTACTTCTACATCCTGACCTTCATCATCGGCTTCGGCGCGGTTGTCATGCTGATCCAGGACCCGGCGGCTTACTATGTGCCGAAGATGGTAGATGGTGTGCAAGCAATCGGTGCGGATGGCAATCCGCTGTGGGATGGCCTGAAGGGCGGCGGCAACATGGCTGCGGTGCACCTGGCTAACGCTGTGGGCGGCAACATGTTCCTCGGCTTCATCTCCGCCGTGGCTTTTGCGACGATTCTGGCGGTGGTGGCTGGCTTGACGCTCTCTGGCGCCTCGGCCGTGTCGCACGACCTATACGCATCCGTTTGGCGTCATGGCAACGTCGATAGCGTGACCGAACTGCGTGTATCCAAGATCACCACGGTGATCCTCGGCATCATCGCGGTGCTGCTCGGCATCATTTTCGAGAAGCAGAACGTCGCCTTCATGGTGATGCTGGCCTTCACGGTGGCCTGCTCGGCGAACTTCCCGGTGCTGTTCATGTCCGTGCTGTGGAAGAACTGCACGACCAAGGGTGCCGTGGCGGGCGGTACCGTCGGCCTGATTCTCTCTGTGGCGCTGACGATCATGTCGCCGGCGGTCTGGGAAGCGTCATTGGGCAACCCGAAAGGTAGCGCGATGTTCCCCTATGCGTCGGCCGCCATCTTCTCGATGACCGCTGCGTTCTTCGTCATCTGGCTGGTGTCGATCCTCGACAACAGCGCGCAGGCGCAGAAAGAGCGGGCGTTGTTCGGCGACCAGCTGATCCGTTCGGAAACCGGCGTCGGTGCATCGGGCGCGTCTGGTCACTAAGGGTCACTAAGGGCCACTAAGCAAGCGTTTCTGTAGCCAGAAAAAAGGCCAACCTGCGGGTTGGCCTTTTTTCTGGGTGCGTGTGGCGCGCAAAGTCTTGACGTCGCGCAAGGCGTTGGCTCACCAGCGGTTTACACTGGTGCGACCTTATCCCGGAGCCTGTCATGAAACTGTCTTGCCGTATCTTCTTTTGCGCCCTGCTGTTATCCGCCTTCACCTGTCAGGCCGCTGGGCTGGGTGATCCCGAAATGAATGTGCCGCAGCGGCTGGTCGAAGCGAGTCTGAATCAGGAAGTGCCGGCGAACGATCCGCGCATTGAAAAGGTACGCGAACAGATCGCCAAGGTCATGAAAGCCAGCGGTGAGTCCGAGCAGGTCGTGGCCCAGGCCTGCCTGCGTAATGCCCGCCATATCTTCGACAGTACACGCCAGCGCACCAGTCCGCTGGAGGTTCTGGAAATGCTCGTCAAGTATGCACCGGCCGGCAAGCCGCTCACCGATACCACGCAGCGTTACTTCAAACTGCGCGTCCATCAGAAGCTCGATCATGCTGGCGCACTGGCGCAAATGGCGGCCGGTAAGTAGCGGACCTGAACGCTAAAAGCTTTGCAGTAGGTTCGCCTCGCAATAGAGCTTCTTCAGATACCCGCTGGCATAAAAAGTCGGCGCTGACAAGACGGCGAGACGGCAAGGCGGCAAGAAAAAACCGGCCCGTGGTTGCCCAGGGCCGGTTCAACGGGGGGCGGGAATATTCCCGCCCCCCTTCCTCCTCCAGTAACTTTTAGTGAGCCGCGCTACCGGCGGACATCGTGCCGTCCAGGCTCGGGTACCGCACATGGTCAACCATGTCCTGGA
>JAABQX010000077.1 GCA_011391215.1 Rhodocyclaceae bacterium | reverse complement strand
CTGGAAGGTTGCCCCGACGCTTCACCTGTTGAATGTGCAGCACGCCTTGCCCCGCGATATCTCGCGCTTCATCAATGCCGAGCAGGTTGAGGATTTTCATCGCGAAGAAGGACTCAAGGCGCTTGCCGCTGCCGAACGGCAACTCAAGGCCGCCGGACTGCTACCCCAACTGCATGTCTCGGTCGGCGACAGTGCCGAAACCATCGTCGAATTTGCCGCCGGCAAACAGTGTGATCAGATTTTAATCGGCACCCGCGGCCATACCGGGCTGGGCGGCACATTGCTGGGCTCGGTGGCATCCAAAGTCGCCCACCTGACGCACGTGCCGCTACTGCTGGTCAGGTAAAAAAGTCGGCACTGGCGGGACGGCTTAAGTCAATAGTCAGCGCTGGCAACGCGGACAGAAGTAGGTCGAGCGTTGCCCCTGCCGGAGCGCCTTGATCGGCGCTCCGCATTTCATGCACGGCGCCCCTGCCCGGTCATAGACTTGGTGCCGGGTCTGAAAGTCACCCATGCCACCGTCGGTACCACAGAAGTCGCGCAGCGTGCTGCCGCCGGCACGAATCGCAGCTTGCAGTGTTTTCTTGATGGCCGGCACCAACCGGCCGAGACGTGCAGCACTCACCGAGCCGGCCCGGGCGCGCGGATCGATACCGGCATCGAAGAGACTTTCTGCCGCATAGATATTGCCGACGCCGACCACCAGTCCGGAATCCATCAGTGCCGGCTTGATCGCCAGCGAGCGACCCTTGAGCGTCTGATGCAGCCACGCGGGGGTAAATTCGCGCGTCAGGGGCTCAATGCCCAGCTTGGCGATCAGTGGATGTTGCAGCGGGTCAGCCTCCAGCCAGAGCAGGGCTCCGAAACGCCGCGGGTCGGTAAGCCGCAACACCCTGTCGCCGAAAATGAAATCGGCATGATCATGCTTCTGCGGCGCCGTGTCGGGTGTCACAAAACGCAGGCTGCCCGACATGCCGAGATGCACCAGCAGATGCCCGCCGTCCAAATCGAGCAGCAGGTATTTGCCGCGCCGCCTGGCTGCGACCAAGGTGCGGCCGGCCAGTTGCCGCGCCAGCCCGGCCGGAATCGGATAGCGCAAAGCCGGCGTACGCAGGATGGCGCGCTCGAGTCGTGCGCCTTCGACCGTCCGCGCAATACCACGCCGCGTGACTTCGACCTCGGGCAGCTCAGGCATGGTGCGTATTGGAAACTGATAACATGCCTCCATTCTTATGCACTAGCCCTTTCCCGTCCAGCGCCCGCTTACATGAAACCCATCTTTCTCCTGCCGATGCTGTTCTGTGCCGCTTCCTTGCTGGCGGGTTGCAGCTTGCCAGTCAAGGAAGCTTCCCCTGCTCCTGAAGCGGTTACTGCCGCCCCGCAGGACTCCCCCGCTGAGTCCCCGCCATCGGCTAGCAAGGAATCGGCCCCCGAACCGGAAGCCACGGATCCACGCCTGCCCGATGTCGCGCTGACCCCAAAACTGCTCTACCAATTCCTGCTGGCCGAAATCGCCGGGCAGCGCGGGCAGCTGACCGGTGCGGCCGACCTGTACCTCGAACTTGCCAGGGAAACGCGCGACCCACGCATCGCCCGCCGGGCCACCGAGCAGGCCCTCCACGGCCGCCGCATGGAAACTGCCTTGGAAGCTGCCCGGCTCTGGTACGAGATCGAGCCGGATTCGGTTCAGGCACGCCAGGCCGTCATCAGCCTGCTGGCAGCACAAGGAAAATACGACGAGCTCAAGACCGCGCTCGCGGCCCTGCTGGCCGCCGAACCGCAGCAGCTTGGTCAGAACCTGCTGCACCTCAACCGGATGTTCGCCCGCACTGGCGACCGCGCGGCGGCGCGCGGCCTGGTAGATGCACTCACCGCCCCTTATCTGCAACTGCCTGAAGCGCACTACGCCCGTGCCCTCGCCGCCTTCGAAGCCCGCGATGTGGCCGCTGCCCGCAGCGCCATCGAACGCGCACTGGAGCTCAAGCCCGATTGGGAAACTGCCGCCCTGCTCCTGGCCCAGTTGACCGAAAACCGCGCAGAGGCTTTGACGGTGCTCGAGCGTTTCGTCAGCGCAAACCCCGGCGCGCGAGATGCACGTCTGGCCTATGCCCGCGCCTTGGTCGGCGAGAAGCGCTATGCAGACGCCCGGCGCGAATTCAACACCCTGCTTGTGCAAGCCCCCAGCGATCCGGCAAAAAATGGCGATGTGATCTTTGCCATCGCCGTGCTCTCACTGCAACTCAACGATACCGCGAATGCCGAAAAGCAGCTGCGCCGGCTCGTCGATATCGGCCATGTCGAGGCCGACAAGGCGCGCTATTACCTTGGCCAGATCGCCGAAGAAGGCAAGCGCTGGGATGAAGCCTTGCAATGGTTCGAGGCAGTCGGTCGCGGCGAGCACTACCTGAGTGCCCACCTGCATGCCGCCAGCGTACTGGCCAAGCAGGGCAAGCTGGACGAGGCGCGGCGCCAGCTCGCGGATGCCGAGGCCACCACTTCACAAGAAAAGGCACAGTTGCTGATCGGCGAGGCACAACTGCTGCGCGAGGCCGGCAAGGTTGCCGAAGCCCATGCAGTGCTGGCTGCCGGCCTGGAGAGCCAGCCCGACCAGCCGGAGCTGCTCTACGAAACTGCCCTGCTTGCCGAAAAACTGGGCCGTGCGGATGAACTTGAAACGCGCTTGCGGCGTCTCATCGAGCTGCGCCCCGATCACGCCCACGCCCTGAATGCTCTGGCCTACTCGCTGGCCGAACGCAACGAGCGGCTCGACGAAGCCAGCGCATTGCTCGACCGTGCGCTACAACTGGCACCCAACGATCCGTTCATCCTCGACAGCAAAGGCTGGGTGCTGTTTCGTCAGGGAGCGACCCAGGCGGCCCTGGAGGTACTCAAGACCGCCTTCGGCATCCGCCCCGATCCCGAAATCGCCGCCCATCTGGGTGAAGTGCTATGGACGTTGGGCCGGCAAGCAGAGGCACGCACCACCTGGGACAAGGCGCGGCGCGAAAATCCTGCCAATGAGGCGCTGACTGAAACCATCAAACGCTTCCAGCCTTGATTCGCCTGCTCCTGCTTTGCCTGCTGCTGGCCGGCTGCGCGAGTAGCCCACCTTCGGGGCAACGTCCCCCGGTTGCTGAAATCTCTGCCTTCGCCTTTACCGGACGCATCGCGGTACGACAGGGCGAAACCCGCCATTACATCAATATCGACTGGCGTCATGCAACCGACAGTGATGAAATCCTGCTGAATACACCGCTCGGGCAAGGACTGGCGGAACTCACGCGCAACGCTACGGGTGCTCACTTGATACTCGCCGATCAGCGCCACTTTACAGCGCAGGACTGGAGCACGCTATCGGCCGAAGTGTTCGGCTTCCGGCTGCCGCTGGAGGCATCTGCCGGCTGGCTGCTCGGTAAGGTGGCGAATACCGAAGGCTGGCGCGTGATGGTCGTCGAACGCGAAAGTGGCTCCGCCCACGCCCTGCCGAAAATCATCGAACTCGAGCGTGACGATATCTTCGTGCGACTGAAAATCGATGAATGGAGCGAGGTGCGATGAACCGGGATACCCCTTGGCCCGCGCCCGCCAAGCTGAACTTATTCCTCCATGTCGTAGGCCGGCGCGCCGATGGCTATCACCTGTTACAGACGGTATTTCGCTTCATTTCCCTCACCGACAGCTTGCGTTTCGAGCCGCGCAGCGACGGCCGCATCGTACTGGCGACGCCGACGCCTGGAGTGCCGCCGGAACAGGATCTGGTCGTGCGTGCCGCCATGCAATTGAAAGCGGCCCTAAAAGTCGGCGCTGGCAGGATGAAATGCCCCGGAGCGGGTACGGCACTTGGCGCAACCATCCACCTCGAAAAACACATCCCGATGGGCGGCGGACTCGGCGGCGGTAGTTCGGATGCCGCAACCACACTGCTCGCCCTGAACCAGCTATGGGGCGGCGGGCTGTCACGCACGGAATTGCAGGCGCTCGGCCTGACGCTCGGCGCGGATGTACCCATCTTTATCCATGGTCAAACCGCCTTTGCCGAGGGTATCGGCGAACACTTTACCGATGTCACGGCCCCGGCAGACTGGTATCTGCTGACCATGCCCGATGTGGCGGTGCCGACGCTGGAGATTTTCCGCTCCCCCGCCCTCAGACGCGACACACCCGCCATCCGGCCCGCCGACTGGCAGCCGGGTTTCGGCCAGAACAATCTGGAACCGGTCGCTTGCGCCCTCTATCCCGAGGTGGCGCGGCATCTCGAAACCTTGCGCCGTCATGGCGCTGCGCGCATGACCGGTTCGGGTGCCTGCTGCTTTGTCGCTTTCCCGGATGAGGCTGCGGCGCAAGACGCGCTGCTGTCGCTACCAGGCAACATGAAGGGCCAGGTCGTGCGCGGACTCGCGTCACATCCGCTGTCCGCATTGACATGATTTCGTAAAACACGGAAAATTCGCCTCCTTTCGGCATTGCAGCATTTGATTTGCCGGACTTTGGGGAGTCGCCAAGCTGGTTAAGGCACTGGATTTTGATTCCAGCATGCGAAGGTTCGAATCCTTCCTCCCCAGCCAACACATTCAATAGGTTGGCTTCGCCCAAGAAACAATCCCGAAGCCTGCCTACGGCCAAATACACATTCCTTACACAAGGACCGTGTTATGGCTTCCATCTGCAAACGGAAAACCGGCTATCAGGCTCAGTTCCGCTGCAAGGGCTACCAGCCCGTCTCCAAAGTATTCCAGACCATTCAAGAAGCCGAATCCTGGCTGCAGACACTCAAGTCTCAAATTGACCAGGGCCTCTACGAAACCAATCGTGAAGCAGAGAGCACCACATTGCTCAACGCCCTTGAGCGTTACGAACTTGAAGTAACACCCACCAAGAAAAGCGCCAGCATAGAAGCCCGTCGCATCCATAAATGGAAATCCGAGCCACTGGCCCAGCGGGGTCTATCACTGATCCGTAGCCGCGACATAGCAGCTTATCGGGACAGACGACTCAAGGAAGGCGCAGCCAACGACACAGTCAGGCAAGAGTTGGCGGTTCTGTCCCACCTCTATACCGTCGCGATCAAGGAATGGGGTCTGGAGAGCCTGCGCCACCCGTTGCGGGGTATTCGATTCCCCAAGCCAGGCAAAGGCCGTAATCGGAGGATTCTCTGTGATGAAAACGGCAAATCCGAACTGGATTATTTGATTGCCGCTGTCAGCAACTTAGAACTGAAACTGGTATTTCAGCTGGCTGTCGAAACCGCCATGCGAAGAAGTGAAATTCTCGGACTCACCTGGAATCTGGTTGATCTGGATCGACGCATTGCCACGCTCAGGGACACGAAAAATGGGGATGACAGATTCGTTCCCCTAACCACCAGAGCAGTAGCCCTTCTTTCCCCCTTAAAACCGCCCAGGTCATGCGATCAAACAATTGTCGGGATCAAGCCCATAACCATCACCTCAGGCTTCCAGAGGGCCTTAAATCGCGCAAGAAAGGCCTATATCAAGTCCTGCACTGAACTTGCCTTGACGCCAGATGCAGGGTTTCTGGTCGGACTGCGATTTCACGATCTCAGGCATGAGGCTACCAGCCGATTATTCGAGAAAGGGCTTAACCCCATGGAGGTTGCAACGGTCACTGGCCACAAGACGCTCTCTATGCTCATGCGATACACTCACCTCAGACCCGAAAACCTGCTGGCGAAGCTCGGATAACCAATAAACATCTGGACAGCGATGAACGATAAATTTATTTACGACGAAACGACTAGCAAGCTATACGCGCCAGATGGGCAGTTCTTGAAATCTGTTTATTGTCCAAAGGCAAAGCATTGGAATCAACTGCTGGTTGAGCCGGGGGAAGATCGTTGGCGGAATTGCAAAACATGCGAGGAACGCGTAATTGACCTTGATGTCGTGCCAGCGGCTACCGCGATCACGGAATTGGGAAAAGATTGGCGTCACGTGTGCATTCATGTGTCGGAGGCGTCGAAGAATGTTGTGTTTTTGCGAGATGGCTCAGCAATCCCCCCACCTGAAAATTGTGCTCTGAGTACCGCCGCTGCCGAGCATCAATCCAGAAGCCGGGTTATTCAGGATGCATATTTCCCAGAGTTCTCTCTCTTAGCTAAAGATCCAGTGTTTATTCGTACCGCACGATCCATTGACGACATCAATCGCGCTGCGCAAATGGGCTATTGGCCCGATGTACGCTGGGTCGTGTATGACACCGAAGCGTTACGCTCTAAGGTCTCGATCGAACAGAACAAGAAGAGTGGCTGCATACGTGCACTTTGGGATTATCGGGAGGACTTTCTGGGCGGCGACGCACCAGACAGTTACCAATGGAGCAACATCATTCCATGGCAGTTCTACTACGACCAATACCAGGCCGAACCCATCGCTGCCTATCTGATTCCTAAGGGCACGCCTGATGGCACGGAGGTCCTCATTCTTGATCCCATCGAGGATATCCAGGGTAAGACTTCGAATCAAGGCAACACCTGTCGAGCACGCAATGTTCCCGGATACATTGAGGGGAAGAAGGTTGTCGTTAGAGCAGATCTCGTCACGGTGTGCCACGTCGTAGGGTGAGTAGCAGCCCCGAATGGAGGTCGGGTCTATCACGGGGCACAAAACGCTTTCGATGCTGTAGCGTTACACCCATCTGCGCCCTGAAAATCTCTTGGCGAAACTTGGATAATTATGCAAGCGGTATTGACAAAGACCATGCTGCATAGTAAACTATTAAAGTGAGCTAAAGGATGGATGCTCGCAAAGAATAGGTCGCGTTGATGCTTGACTGCGACCTGCCCTTGAGGGGGCAAACAAACATGGAGGCGGAGATAGAAGAATGTCAATCCGCCTTTTCCGTAAAGAAAGGAGGACCAGGTGAGTAACTGGTTCATTATTGCCGAAGGGCAAGGAGGAAGTTCGACGTTCATTGAGGCCAAGCCCGGCAACATATTTAACGTCAGGCGCGCATATGGAGATTTCGCCGGTCGAATGGGAGTCAAAGACGCCAGAGGCTATCTACGCGGTATAACGAAGATCGCCGGCATCTTTGCCGAGAGAGGGCTCTTCGGAAAGGTCGCTTCGCCGGACGGGAGAGTTCTGTTCATCAACAAAAAACCGACGAAGCTCGATCTGATAACAGCACCGCAATTATTTTCAATATTCGCCAGCTTTCAGCTCGCCATCAAAAAGACCTACGATGACGTTCTCATTGCCAACATCGACCTTCTGAACGCCGCGACCGAAAAGCACTTGGTCTTTAATTGCAACGACCCAGGGGTGGCATTTGAAGTGCTGTGGCATGTAATGCGCTGTTTCATCGTGAGACCAGGCATACCCCAAGCCCTACCGCCCGATAATTACGAAGAACTGCACGAGCACTTGGCTAATGCCTTGAGACGACAACCAGCCATGTTGCCTGCCGAGGATCCAGTAAGGGAGGCGGCATGAACAACAACACCCCGACCAAAGGACAGCTCAATACACCGAAGGATCGTGACGGAATGTGTATACCCGTCATCATGCCAGGCAAGTACCCACGTACCGGATTGGTTGAAAGAAATTGGAGGGCTCTCCTCCGCTCAAAATCGGAGTTGGTGCCACAAGTCATCATAAGCCCCTTGGGTGAGGTCGCCGCTCAATTCGACAAGAAGACAGAAGAGTGGCGTGTCATGCAGCAGCAATTTCTGGGTGATGGCTACCTGGCAGTTTGGCTTTCGCTCTCGGAAGACTTGGCAGGATTATCTTCCGCATATCCGCTGCACCAGCTCGTGGCTAGAAGATTCTGCGATATCACCACGGACCTTGTCTATCTGGACGAAAACAGCGAATTGCGATTAATCAAGCGACCCGTGGTCGATCATATTGACAGGTGCAAGACAAACAACTTCTACGAAAATTTGGAGTGGGTGCTTCAGTCAGAAAATGTTCGACGAGCACATCATGGTTATCGTGCATCCGGTGCCGTCCTAATCGACAAAGATAGCTTGAAACCCGAGGA
>JAABQX010000076.1 GCA_011391215.1 Rhodocyclaceae bacterium | reverse complement strand
ACCACAACAACCCCGACCCCGCCAGCAGCCACGCCCCCTACCGCCTCTACAACATCGGCAACCACACCCCGGTGCAGCTGATGGACTTCATCGGCACCATCGAAGCCGCGCTCGGCCAGACCGCGAAAAAGAACTTCCTGCCGATGCAGGACGGCGACGTTCAGGCGACCTATGCGGATATCGACGAACTGGTTCGCGATACGGGATTCAAGCCGGCGACGACACTGGAATACGGGATTGATAAGTGGGTCGAGTGGTATCGGGGATACACGGGAAGCTGAGCTTGGACAGCCTTAGTTGAGCCTTACTTCGATGGGCCAAAGAGCCGTTTCCCTTCGAGAAATACATGGTTTTAAATTCGACGTGCCCACAACATATTGTTCGTTAGCTTCGTTCGGGATCAGCACCAAGGACGCATCGAATGAATCGATGGAACATTCCTAACTGGCTGGAACGTGAAGTCATCAAGCGAGACACCCATTGCGTCTATTGGGGGTTGAATTTATTCCGTCCGATCAGACGCGAAAGTCGAAATCGTCATGGGAGCATATCGTCAACGATGAAAGAATAATCACCCCTGCAAACATCGCTCGATGCTGTATGTCCTGCAATGCAAGCAAGGGAGCACGACAACTTTCTGTTTGGTTGGAGTCCGGTTATTGCAAAAGGCGAAACATCACAAGAGATACCGTCGCTCCGGTGGTAAAAATAGCCCTTGATCAGCCGCCGACGTTAGCTGATTCAATTGCCTAAACCAAACGTAGGACTCGCCATCCGTTACGGCAATTAGCGAAAGCCCGGGGTCAGGTCTTGCAATAACACATACTCGACGCCCAATTAAGCTGCCGCCGCCAGCGGCTGGATCGCCGCCAGATTTTCGGCCAGAATCTCGCGCGTGATCGCCAGGTCGTAGTGCGCTTGCAGGTTCAGCCAGAACTCGGCCTCCATGCCGAAGAAGACGCCCAGGTGCGCGGCGGTATCGGCGGTGATGCTGCGCTTGCCGGCGACGATTTCCCCGATGCGGCGCTGCGGCACGCCAATTTCCTTGACCAGCCGGTATTGCGTCACGCCCAGCGGTTTGAGAAATTCTTCCAGCAGGATTTCGCCGGGGGTGGCGAGCGGAGTTTGAGAGGGATATAGGGTCAGACACGATTTTCCAGCCCCTTCGTTCAAAACAACGCATCAAATGATGCTATATTTGAGCATCACCTTTGAATGGAACAAGCCATGCGCACCACCATCAATCTTGACGAGGCATTGCTGGAACGTGCCCAGTCGCTGTCCGGCGTGCAAGAGCGCTCCGCCTTGCTGCGCGAGGCACTGACCGCACTGATTCAGCGCGAGAGTGCGCGACGGCTGGCGCGGCTGGGCGGGAGCGAACCCGAATTGCAGTCTATTCCCCGACGTCGTAGCGCCAGCGTGTCGTGATTCTGCTGGATACATCGGTTTGGATCGACCATCTACGGAAAGGCGATGCGCAGGTGGTCTCGGTCCTGCAATCCGGCCTGGTGCTCGCCCATCCCTTCGTGGTTGGCGAGCTGGCGTGCGGACAGCTTAAATCGCGTGCCGAGATTCTGGACCTGCTGGCTGCCTTGCCACAGGCAAAGGTGGCACAAGAGCAGGAGGTGCTGCTCTTTATCGAACGACACGGACTGATGGGGCGCGGCATCGGCTATATCGACGCGCACTTGTTGGCTGCCACAGCTCTGACCGAAGGCGCCCGGCTCTGGACGCGTGACAAGCGCCTCGACACGCTCGCGCATATGCTTGAATTGGCTTATGTGCAGGCCGCTCATTAAGCGAGAGACCGGGGTCGGGTCTTGCAATAACACATACGCGACGCCCAATTACGCTGCCGCCGCCAGCGGCTGGATCGCCAGCCAGATTTTCGGCCAGCATCTCGCGCGTGATCGCCAGGTCGTAGTGCGCTTGCAGGTTCAGCCAGAACTCGGGCTCCATACCGAAGAAGACGCCCAGGCGGGCGGCGGTATCGGCGGTGATGCTGGGCTTGCCGGCGACGATTTCGCCGATGCGGCGCTGCGGCACGCCAATTTCCTTGGCCAGCCACTATTGCGTCACGCCCAGCGGTTTGAGAAATTCTTCCAGCAGGATTTCGCCGGGGGTGGCGTTTGACGTTTTGTCATGATGCCTCCTGGTGATAATCGACGATTTACACGTCCTATGCCGGAAACGCTGAACTAGGTCATTTGTCATTCCGGCGAACGCCGAAATCCAGCCCAAATACCATCTGGACCCCGGCTTTCGCCGGGGTGACGATTTGTTAAGGGCCTACCTACGCAGCTTTCAAATCAAGCAAAGCCTCCGGATGTGCAATCGCAACACGAAGCAGCGTTTGCGCTGCGCCGGTGGGTTTGCGGCGGCCTTGCTCCCAGTCCTGCAGCGTGCGGGTAGACACCCCCATCAGGCTCGCCAGTTCGGCTTGAGACATCCCCAATCGGCTACGCGCCTCGGCGATGGGTGACAATGCGACCTGGGTTTTCCGGGCGCCCTTGCCCGCCTTCATCTGGCGGACGGAGTTCAGTAAATCCTTCTGGAACTGTTCCATTTCCTTATCCATGTTCTATGGCCTCTCGCAGTTGTTTCAAAAATGACACGGGCAGGTTGTCGAACTTGGCTTTCACATACACCATTAACAACCAGATTTCGCCCTGTTCCAGACGATTAAAATAAATGACCCGCGCGCCGCCGCGTTTGCCCATGCCAGGGCGCGTCCATCGGACCTTACGACATCCACCGGAGCCCGGAATGACATCACCCGCGTCCGGGTTAGCCGCCAGCCTATCGATGAACGCGACACGCTCGGCATCGGTCCAGACCTGAGCTGCCGCACGCACGAAAATGTCCGTTTCGATGACGGTGTACATTGGATAAGGATACGGCAGTGCCGTATTGTAGGCAATATCTGATAATGATCGCCCCTGGGCAGTAACATCTACGCTGCCCGCCACCACACCGACACCTGCACAGATGAACAGCCCCACGGTCAAAACCTACCTGCCCTGGGTCGTGGCGGTGGCGCTGTTCATGGAGGGACTCGATACCACCATCGTCAACACCGCGGTGCCGGCGATCGCGGAGGGTCTACAGGTGACGCCGCTGAGCCTGAAGGCGGTGGTGACCAGCTACATCCTGAGCCTGGCGGTGTGCATCCCGGTGAGCGGCTGGATGGCGGACCGCTACGGCACGCGGCGCGTGTTCAGCGTCGCGGTGAGCGTGTTCACCGTTGCCTCGATCCTGTGCGGCCTGGCGCAGAACGCGCCGATGCTGGTGGCGGGACGCATTTTGCAGGGCGTGGGCGCGGCGATGATGATGCCGGTGGGCCGGCTGGCGATCATCCGCACCTTTCCGAAAGCGGAACTGCTGCGGGCCATGAACTTCGTCATCATCCCGGCACTGATCGGGCCCCTGCTCGGGCCCACGGTCGGCGGCCTGATCGTGCACTGGCTCTCGTGGCACTACATCTTCTTCATCAACGTTCCGGTGGGGCTGATGGCGCTATGGCTGGCGCATCGCTACATGCCGGATTACCACGGCGATGCACGGCGCCCGCTCGATGTCGTCGGCCTGGTGCTGTTCGGCAGCGGCGCGGCATTGCTGTCCTGGCTGCTGGAAATCTTTGGCGAGCATCAGCTCGACACGACCTCGGCGGCGCTGCTGCTGTTGCTCAGCCTCGGCCTGTTGGCCGCGTATGCCTGGCATTCCCGCGAGACGGCACATCCGCTGCTGCGCCTGGCGCTGTTCCGGGTGCGCACGTTTCGCGTGTCGGTGGTGGGTGGCTTCATCACGCGCCTGGGAGTGGGTGGCATGCCCTTTCTGCTGCCGCTGCTCTACCAGCTCGGCCTCGGCATGCCCGCGTGGCAGTCGGGCCTGCTGATGATGCCGGTGGCGGCAGCGGCCATGGGCATGAAGCTCATCGCCTCGCGAGTGCTGGCGCGCTTCGGCTACCGGCGGGTGCTGACCGTGAATACGGTGATGATCGGGGTCGTGCTCGGCCTCTTCTCGCTGGTGACCCCGGCCACGCCGATTTTTCTGATCGTGCTGCTGGGCCTGGCTTTGGGATTTTTCAATTCTCTGCAATACACGAGCATGAATTCGATGGCCTATGCCGACATCGACACGCCCGATTCGAGCATGGCGAGCACGATCGCCAGTTCGATGCAGCAGATGTCGATGAGCTTCGGTCTGGCCGGCGGGTCATTGATCGCCGGCTGGTATCTGGGCGACCTGCCGCAAACCGACCGCGTGGCGGTGACGGCCGCGCTGCATTACGCCTTCCTGACGCTGGGCGCGATGACGGCCCTGTCGTCGCTGTCGTTCTGGTCGCTGCATCCCGGGGATGGCGAGAGCGTCAGCCGGGGAATCCGGCGCGTGACAGAACAAGCGTAAAAATTTACCCAACACGTGTACGGGATCAGGATCTGCAATCACGCATCAAGTTCGCGGCAAATGGAGTCGGAAAGATGAAGTCATGGCTAACCGAGTACCGCCGCCCCTGGAAGCTCGCCACTCTCGCGGTGGGTATCGGATTGCTGATTTTTGGCTCCTTCCACTACCAGGCGCCAGACTGGGATATCCCGATCAGCTTCATCATGGCGATCCTGGCTTATCTCACGGCGCCCTGGAGCCTGCGCGTCATTCTTGAACGCACGTGGCGGCTCTGGCCGGCGATGCTTTTTGTAACCTGGTTCACGGTTGATGGCTGTTACGCGATCTACTGGTATTTCAAAAACCCCGAGGCCCTCGAAATGATGCGTACGGTAAATTTTCCGGCTTCGCTATCCCTCTACGGATTGTGCGGCGTCGTTTGGCTGTATCGAGGAAGTCTCAGGCAGCTCATATCAGACATCAAAAAAAGCTTTCCTCTGCAACGAGGAATCGGGGACTGATCATGGTTGCCTTCGATGCTGGCTGGGACAGGCGACTTCAGGGGCAACTTCGTTTTGTTTTCATCCCTATTGATCCGGCCAGATTTATTCGCGAGCTCGTTCGTGCTGAGCCCTTCGACTGCGCTCAGGGCAAACGGTACTCATGTTTAATTCGTGCCGGATCAATAGTCAGACATTTGACCGTGTCAGCTTCTGGCCCTGATCAACGCGCTCCCAGGTGAAATCCGGTTCGGCCCGTCCAAAGTGCCCGTAGGCCGCGGTCTGCCGATAGATGGGCCGGCGCAGGTCGAGGTGGTCGATGATGCCGCGCGGGGTCAGGTCGAATGTACTTTGCACCATGTCTTCCAGCTTCTCATCCGGCACGGTGCCGGTGCCGTAGGTTTCGACCAGCAGCGAAACCGGCTCGGCCACGCCGATGGCATACGCCAGTTGAACCTGACAGCGTTTGGCATAGCCCGCTGCCACGATATTCTTGGCGACATAGCGCGCCATATACGCTGCCGAGCGATCGACCTTGGTCGGGTCCTTGCCTGAAAAGGCGCCGCCACCGTGCGGGCAGGAGCCGCCATAGGTGTCGACGATGATCTTGCGGCCGGTGAGGCCGGTGTCGCCATGGGGGCCGCCGATTTCGAACGGGCCGGCGGGATTGACCCACAACCTGAAAGTCGGTGTGCGCGATGCCAGCGGCAGCAGGGGATCGACGATTTCGCGTGCGACTTCCTGCGCGACCCAGGCCGGATCAAGGTCGCGTGCGATCTGGGTGGAGATGATCACGGTTTCGACGCCGACCATCCGATGCCCTTCGTAGGCGACGGTGACCTGGCTTTTCGCATCGGGTCGCAACCAGGGCAAGGCCCCGGATTTGCGCAACTCGGCCTGTTTTCGCACCAGGTGATGGGCCAGCCAGACCGGATAAGGCATCAGGTCCGGCGTTTCGTCACAGGCATATCCGAACATCATGCCCTGGTCGCCGGCACCAATGTCGCCCCCTGCCAGGGTGATGCCTTTGTTGATCTGGATGGACTGATGATTGAAGCGCACCTGCACTTCGCAGGTGTCAGGGTCGATGCCGGTTTCGGCATCCCGATACCCGATGTCGCGCAGCACCTGGCGGGCAATCCCTGCAGCGCGGTCACGAATCTCTTCGAACAATTCCTTGCGGGTGGTTTTGAACTCGCCCGCAATTACCACCAGCTTGTCGGCCACGAGGGTTTCGCAGGCCACTTTGGCGTCGGGCTCTTCCGTCAGGAACGCATCGAGGATGGCGTCCGAAATCTGGTCGGCAATCTTGTCAGGATGGCCTTCCGAAACGGACTCGGAAGTAAACAAATGGCGGCGGGGGGTCATGATGGGCGGATTCGGAATATTGGAATTGTCCCGTAATCTACCTCATGGCGCTTCGCTTGATGAAATTGCGCCTTTCCAACAGCAGGATCGTTTATGGCCTCAAGTGATCTCCATGACCGGATAGGCCCAGCGCTTTCCATCCTG
Organism: Rhodocyclaceae bacterium; assembly: GCA_011391215.1. Classification (GTDB taxonomy): domain Bacteria; phylum Pseudomonadota; class Gammaproteobacteria; order Burkholderiales; family Rhodocyclaceae; genus Sulfuricystis. The sequence continues at coordinate 1,894 of JAABQX010000076.1, read as the reverse complement.
GATCAAGCGGCCACGCCAATCCGCCCCCATAACGGTAATCCTTGCGCGCGGCAATTTTCCAGGCACGGAAAAGCCTGCCGATGCCCAGCGGGAAAATCCTGACGAACATCTAGCGGACCAGCCAGACAAACCAGTCATCCATCAATTTCCCTTCCCTCACATGCGCACCCAGGGAAACAAGTACCCACCCATCGCAACACGACTAGCGACCCGCTCGCTCCGCGAGCCGGCCCACTCCGGACAGCAAGAAGCCGTGCCAGTTCTTGACTAATATTGTGTTTAAGGTTTAAATGCCGGGCTTCAATTTGGCTTGGGCACGCGCTCAGGATCAAATCGATGCCTTGATTTGGCCAGTTAGCTCAGTTGGTAGAGCAGCGGATTGAAAATCCGCGTGTCCTTGGTTCGATTCCGAGACTGGCCACCAGTATTTATGACGGCTCCCAGCGATGGGGGCCGTTTTCAATTGCTGGTGGCGTGACTGAAGATGTGGCGAATCAACAAGCCTTGTTTTCAAGCTGTCCCGGGACGCTGGAGCGTCATCCGATGAGCTGCGTCACCAGCGCGTAAGCCTGAGATTCACAGGCTTCACGTACCTGCGGATCTAGCGCAGCCAGCCAGGTTTGCGGCAACGCACCCTCGCCGTACAGTGCGCCAGCCAGCATGCCGGCAATAGCACCTGTGGTATCAGCATCGCCGCCTCGATTGACGACATCGACCAGACATTCACTGAAGCCGGTGGTGCCGAAGAGCGCCTGGAACACTGCTTGAATGGTCTCGACCACATATCCGCTCGGGTTGCTGCGAAGCGCGTTTCGAAAATCAAATTCTGGATGCTGAGTAACGAGGGGAATGACGCGCCGTTGAAGCAAAGCCTCCCTGTCCGCCCCGTGCATGGCGTCCTGCACCATCAAGGCCAGACATTCGGTGGCAGCATCGGATAGCGCGTTGTTGTGGGTGATATGGGACTGGGCACGGCAGGACGCCCGCACCTGGCCCTCAGTTTGTCCCAGCGTTGCCAGCGCGACCGGCAAAACCCGCATGGCCGCACCGTTGCCCGCATCGTGTTCGCTGGGGAGGATCTCCGGTATGCCAGTAGTGCGAAAATGCATAAGTCCGCGCCGCACGGTATTGCCGATGTCGACGGGCTTGGCTCGCATCCAGTCGTCGAAAGCACGGGCGATGGCCAGCGCGTCCACCCTTCCTGATTGCAAAATGGCGCGCCCCAGGGCCAGGGCCATGGTGGTGTCGTCGGTGACCTGGCCTGGCTTGAGCCGGAGCCAGCCGCCGCCGCGGATCGTGTCATGCACCTTGTATTGCGCCGCGATTTCGCGCGGCGTCATGAACTCCACGGTCGCGCCCAAGGCATCGCCGAGGGCGAGCCCGAGATAGGCGGCGACGGCGTGGGATGCTATGGAATCCGGCGTATCAATCCTCCGGCCCGAAACACTTGGCGTAATCCACGCACACCTCGCAGGACGGCGAGCGGCAGACAACCACCCCTTCGCCCTCGCAAAGCTGCTTGTACAAGAACTTCTTCCACTTCATGTCGCGGCAGTTCTTCGCCGCCAGCGCTGGAAAGTTCTGCGTCATCAGACGCGACAGATCGACGCGCGACCACAGGCCCAGATCCTGCCACAGGTGATCGCCGCCCATGCAGGCCGCCGTCACGATTTCGGCCATCCAGCGCTCGGAAACGTCCAGCCCGGCGCAATGTTCCCGCAACAGCGTCAGCAATTCGTCGCGCTCGGCATGGCGCTCGGCCTCCCGAGCCGGCGCAGCCAAATACACCGGCAGGAGGAAGCCGGGGAAGTGGCGCGCCATCAGCACCGCGAACTCGGCTGGCGCGAGCCCGAGTCCGGGCGGCAACGCGCCCATGCCGACCGTCTGGCTGAAC
>JAABQX010000075.1 GCA_011391215.1 Rhodocyclaceae bacterium | reverse complement strand
ATTGGTTGTAAACGAATTTCCCAGCGCGCAAGCCCGATGGCATATATCGCAATGACGAATGTCAACAGACTCTAGAAGACATCAACATCGATCTCCGTCCGTAACTCAGCCCGTAACGCAGTCCGTAACAAAATCTGAAACCGACGACCTGTTACGGCAAACCGAATCAGGTTGGGTGTATTCGCCTACAACCAAGGAACATTGGCCGTATCTCCTTCTCATATCCACCGATCACCGGCCTTCCAGCCTTTGTTCAATGTTGCAGCCCCTGAAGCCGCAGCCAACACTGGCAATAGGAAACCACGAAGGTCATTGACGATTGACGCCAGCGGCATTGCGACCAGAGCGTTCTTTCGCAAAAACGCCTGCCATTGCTTCTGCTTCTGGTCATCTTCGACAAATTCGTCGCTCAATCCCATTGGCACACCCTGCGGAATTTCTGTCCCTCGGCGCTGAAAGGTGGCCGCGACTGCCTGGGTGAGCAATGGCGAGTGAAACCTTCGTTGCAGCCGGCATGGTTGCGGACATCTGTTACCACGCTAAACGAGGCAACCCTCATTCGCATATTTTGCTGTCGTTGCGTGGCATCGATGCCAATGGATTTGGCAAGAAGAATCGCACTTGGAACAACCTCGGCCTCGTCGAATCGTGGCGTGCCTCCTGGGCGGAAATCGTCAATCGATATCTCGAGAAGGCTGGCCACGAGATTCGGATCGATCACCGCAGCTTCAAGCGGCGAGGTATCGATCTGACCCCAACAAAACATGTTGGAAGACTGACACCATGGAACGGCGGGAAGGTGGCCGAGGTGAGCATGGAAAACAAACTCATCCTGATCGAACGCGACCTCTTGCAACAGAAGCGGGAACAGGAAAAGGCGGCGGAACTCGCCAAACCTCAAGAGACCGTAGCCCCCACCACTTCTCCCGCCTTCATGCCGACACAGCGTCCGTCTCGCGTGCGCCGCCCGCGTCCCGCCCGCGTTCAAACAAATACTGAATTCGTTCGTGGATCCGAACCGTCTTTTTAACCCCCTACCAATAGGAGCAGCATATGCCACAAATCGAACTTGTAGAAACAGATCACCAACGGATCATCCGCCTTCACAAGAAGAACGGCTGGTATAGCGGCAACAGGCTGGAGTCCGCAGAACTACCGGGCTACCTCCAGGTGCCCAGGGGTAAAACCGGACCCGGCATTCCGTCCCTTGAAGAAGAGATCGACGCATACCACAGGGGATATGCCGAGGGGATGGCAGCAAGACAGGAAGGCAAAAGAGGACCGGAAAATCCCTACACCCACGACAATGTCCTTCGGCGTCTCACCAGCTAACGGGGATCGACCCCAAGACCTTGAAACTCCTCGGGTGACCAAGGGGCTCGCCCGGCGCTGTCGTCGCCAAAAAAAACCCGCGCGGTGGCGGGCTTAATCCATTCCTTGGAGGAGGATTTGGAAGAGACGGCACAACTATACCGTGCGCATAGTGCAATGCAACATTTTTTTGGGTTTGTGCCGGAACGAACACTCCAGACGATTGTTTCTGGCGCCATGACAGGCAACATGCGACCCTGAAGAGCCATTCAGGTTTGTCGTCACAAGGTCAACAATGCAGCGTAACCGGCCGGTGAGTGGAAATAACTGAGGGATAGGATCCGTGCAGCAAGGATCGCTGAAGTCGGTTTTCTGAAAGGCCGCTCCTCCGTCCATTGCCGCCGCCCTATTACCCCGTGTCGCCCCGGCGCGCGGGCCACCTCTGTGGGAGGCGGCCGCGGCTGCGGCGCAGGCGGAGAACGACCCTCAGTGGGATTCGTCAGCCCAGAGCGCCGGAGATCGAGTTCGACCAACGCATCGCCTGGTATGGCCAGGCGGGTGCAAAAACCAGACAAGCCGACGCTCGTCGTGGGGTGACTCGCGCCGGTAGCCGGGAAAGTTCGCCGCCAGCGGCGGATCTAAGGGCATCTAAGGGCTACAGGCGATGCCGGAGGTGCAATACGCAGTTTCATGGTGCCAACGGGAACTTCCTCGCCAAAATCGGCGATTGACTCAGGCGGCCAGGATGAAGATACTCCCGCCTGTCGCGTTGGATTTCCTATCCTTCGCATCAAGCTGTCCACCATGGCAATCTGGTAACTGACTGATTTTTCTTGCGCTGTCGGTGAAGCGGAGGGGTAGCCCGAAGCATAATTGACAGCGCTTGCCAGTCTTGGCATGAGTTTTTTCCCCTACGCCAGGAGCCTGATTTTCAGGCGACCCGTAAATTGCCGGTGACTTTCCCGTCATTGTTGCACCTGCCAATCCATCAGGTGTTGCGTTGCAGCATGCTTTTGGCCACGATCGCGCCATGGAAATTTCAAACCACTCACCGGTGCAGCGCGTCATCAAGGTCCGGCGTGACTACAACACGTGGGTGGCCAACGAAACCCTCGAGGATTACGCGCTGCGCTTCACGCCGCGCAGCTTCCGCAAGTGGTCGGAAATGCGGGTCGCCAACACGGCCTTCGGCGCGGCGTCCTTTCTGGTACTGGAGGCGGTCGGTGCGACCATGCTGGTCAACTCCGGCTTCATCAATGCCTTCTGGGCGATTCTGGCGACCGGCCTGATCATCCTCCTGATCGGCCTGCCGATCAGCCATGCCGCCGCCAAACACGGGCTGGACATGGACCTGCTGACGCGCGGTGCCAGCTTTGGCTACATCGGCTCGACCATCACCTCGCTGATCTACGCCTCGTTCACCTTCATCTTCTTCGCCCTCGAAGCGGCGATCATGGCATATGCGCTGGAACTCGCCTTCAAGATTCCGCCGGCCTGGGGCTACCTGATTTGCGCGCTGGTCGTCATTCCGCTGGTCACTCATGGCGTCACCGCCATCAGCCGGTTGCAGGCGTGGACCCAGCCGCTGTGGATTGTCCTGCTGGTGCTTCCATACGCCTTCGTCTTCATCGAGGAACCCGAGGCGCTGGCTGGCCTCTGGCAATACGCCGGCGAACACGGTGCCGGCGCCGGCTTCGACCCGCATTTGTTCGGCGCCGCGCTCACCGTCGGCATCGCGCTGGTCACGCAGATGGGGGAGCAGGTCGATTACCTGCGCTTCATGCCCGAGAAGACGCCGGCCAACGCCAGCCGCTGGTGGTTCGGTGTCATCGTCGGCGGGCCGGGCTGGGTCGTGCCCGGCATCCTCAAGATGCTCGGCGGCGCCCTGCTCGCCTGGCTGGTGCTGCGCAACGGAATTTCGGCCGAAAAGGCGGTCGACCCCAACCAGATGTACCTGATCGGTTTCTCGCACGTTTTTGACAACACGACGCTGGCAATCGCCGCCACTGTGCTCTTCGTCGTCGTTTCGCAGCTCAAGATCAACGTTACCAACGCCTATGCCGGCTCGCTGGCCTGGTCCAATTTTTTCGCCCGGCTGACGCACAGCCACCCCGGCCGCGTCGTCTGGGTCGTCTTCAACACGCTGATCGCGCTGCTGTTGATGGAACTGAACGTCTTCCAGGCGCTCGGCCAGGTGCTCGGCCTCTATTCCAACATCGCCATCTCGTGGATGGCGGCGGTCGTCGCCGATCTCGTCATCAACAAGCCGCTCGGCCTGGCGCCGCCGGGCATTGAGTTCAAGCGCAGCAACCTCTACGACATCAACCCGGTCGGCGTCGGCGCGATGGGGATCGCCTCGCTGCTCTCGATCGCTGCCTTCGTCGGCCTGCTTGGGAGCGACATCCAGCCTTACGCCTCGTTTGTCGCCTTGGGCAGCGCACTGCTCGTCTCGCCGCTGATCGCCTGGGCCACCGGCGGTCGCTACTATCTGGCCCGGCCGCCGGTGCCTGTTGCGGTCGACGGCAAAAAATGCGCGATTTGCGAACGCGAATACGAAGGCGAGGACATGGCGTACTGTCCAGCCTACCAGGGGCCGATCTGCTCGCTGTGCTGCACGCTGGACGCCCGCTGCAATGACTTATGCAAGCCGGGAGCCAACCTCACCGCCCAGTGGGACAGCGTCCTACGCCGCCTGCTGCCGGCGCCCGCCCTGCCCTACCTGGAAACCGGTCTCGGCCACTACCTGCTGTTGATGACCGGTATCGTGCCGGTGCTGGCGCTGGTCCTCGGCGTACTGTACACCCACGAACTGCTCGCCCTCGGCCCGCACCAACCGGTGCTGGTCGCCGCGCTGCAGGACAGCTTCATCAAGGCCTTTGCCGCGCTGCTTCTGCTTTCCGGCGTCGGTGCCTGGTGGATGGTGCTGACCCAGCAGAGCCGCAAAGTGGCGCAGGAAGAATCGAATCGTCAGACGCAATTGCTGATGCAGGAAATCGAATCGCATCAGCGCACCGACGAGCAATTGCAGAAGGCCAAACAGGTGGCCGATCAGGCCAATCAGGCCAAGAGCCGTTACATCACGGCAATCAGCCACGAGTTGCGGACGCCGCTCAACAGCATTCTCGGCTATGCGCAAATTCTTGATGCCGACGAGAACATCCCGCCCCAGCGCAAACAGGCGGTCAGCGTCATCCGGCGTAGCGGCGACCATTTGTTGTCGGTGATTGAAGGCACGCTGGATATAGCGCGCATTGAGGGCGGCAAGCTGACGCTGGAAGTCAAAGCGCTGGATTTCCCCGATTTCATGCAGCAGATTGTCGGCATGTTCGAACTGCAGGCGCGCAACAAAGGCCTGTCATTTGAATATCGGCCAATCGGTGAGATTCCCCCCGTGGTGCGTGCTGACGAACGGCGTGTGCGCCAGATTCTGATCAATGTGCTGGGCAATGCCGTCAAATTTACCGTGCGTGGCGGCGTCAGCTTTCAGCTCGAATGCCGGCGCGACATGGCGGTTTTCGAGATACGAGATACCGGCCCCGGTATTCCCGCCGGCGATCTCGAACGCATTTTCGAGCCATTTGTCCGTGGCAGCACCGTGCAGGCAGGCGGTAGTGGCGTTGGCCTGACCATTGCCCGTATGCTGACCGATCTGATGGGTGGCGAGATGCAGGTCAGCAGCACGCCGGGTGAAGGCACGCTGTTCCGGATTCGACTGTTTCTGCCGCAGGTGCATTCGGTGCAGGCCGCCAGCGAATTGCCGCGCGCCAATCGTGTCGGTTATATCGGTATCCGGCGCCGCATTCTGGTCGTCGATAATGAAAAAGTGGATCGTGACCTGTTGCAAAACGTCCTTGATCCGCTTGGCTTTCAGGTTGAACAGGCGGCCAGCGGCTATGAGGCCTTGCAGCTTATTCCACGCTTTGCCCCGCATCTGGTTTTCATGGATCTTGGCATGCCCGGCATTGATGGCTGGGAAACCATCCGGCGCATTCGCCGCCAGTCGCTGACCGATGCCCATATCGCCATCCTCTCCGCCAATGCCTTCGACAAGGGGCTGGAAAACGATGCCGGTGTAGTGGCGGAAGACTTCATCGTCAAACCCCTGCGCGTCAATGAACTGCTGACCTGGATCGGCCACAAGCTGCAACTCGACTGGGTGCTGGCCGATACGCCGGTTGTTGCGCCAGCAATGGCTGAACTTTTGCCGCTGATTGCGCCGGCTGCCGAACATCTGGCTGCGCTCGATGAGGTCATCAACCTCGGCTATCTGCGCGGCATCCTCAATAAGCTGGGTGAGATTGAACGCCTCGGGGCTGAACATGCCGAATTCGTCCGGGTGCTGCGCGAACTGGCGCGCCAGTTCCAGTTCGATGCGATGAAAGAACTCCTGAAAAAAATGGGCCAGAAATGAACGTCGACCGCAACCTTTCGGAAATTGTCCTGATCGTCGACGACATTCCGGAAAACCTCTCGCTGCTGCACGATGCGCTGGATGAAACCGGCTACACCGTGCTGGTCGCCACCAACGGCGAATCGGCCCTGCAACGCGCCCGGCTTAGCTTGCCCGATGTCATTCTGCTTGATGCCTTGATGCCGGGCATGGACGGCTTTGAAGTGGCGCGCCGGCTGAAAGCCGATTTCGTTACCCAGCACATTCCCATCGTCTTTATGACCGGGCTGACGGAAACTGAGCATGTCGTCGCCGCCTTTGCCGCCGGTGGTGCCGATTACGTGACCAAGCCGATTCGCCCGCCAGAAGTGCTGGCGCGGATTGCCGCGCACATGATGAATGCGCGTCAGATGAAGCAGGCGCGCAGCGCGCTGGACGCTTTCGGTCAGGCCACCGTCGCGGTGCGTGCCGCCAACAGCAAGATCGTCTGGCAGACGCCGCTGGCCCGCAGCCTGCTCAACGCCTATTTTGCCAACCCGGAAACCGTCGCCCCGGAAGAACTGCTGAGCTGGATCGCCGCCGCCCTGCGCGCCCGCGCCGACGGCCGCGATGCGCCCGCCCTGCTCATCGCCGAAGGCAACAAGCGCCTGCTCGCCTCCTTCCACGACCAGACCGGCGACGACGAATGGCTCGTCGTGCTGCGCGAAGAAAACGACGCCTCGGCCGTCGAATCACTGATCGCCGCCTTCCGCCTGACCCAGCGTGAGGCCGAAGTGCTTTACTGGGTGGTGCAAGGGAAGACCAGCAACGACATCGGCGAAATCCTCGGCAACAGCCCGCGTACGGTCAACAAGCATTTAGAGCATGTTTTTGAGAAGCTCGGGGTGGAAACGCGGACTGCGGCGGCCAATCTGGCGATGAGCAAGATGCGCGGCGGGTGAGAAGCGGTTCACGATTTTCGAAAAGTCATGATCCGCCTCTAAAACCCCTCCCAGCCTCCCCTTATCAGGGAAGGAGTATTCCAAAGTGCGAACTGGCGCGCTCCCTCTTCGCTACGCATCCCTACGCAATCTAACGTATTTCTCCCGAACAACCCCGGTCGTAATCTGGCGCTGCACTGCAACAACGCAGTTTGACCAGATTTCCATTCCAAGGAGCTTCCATGAGCACTCGTCGTACTTTCATCAAGGCCACCGTTCTGTCCGCCGCCATGGCGTCCATCGGCACGGCATCCTTCGCCGCTTACGCCGCCGACACCATCAAGGTTGGCATCCTGCATTCCCTGTCCGGCACCATGGCCATTTCCGAGACGGCGCTCAAGGAAACCGCGCTGATGACCATTGAGGAAATAAACAAGGCCGGCGGCGTGATGGGCAAGAAGCTGGAGCCGGTCGTTGTCGATCCGGCGTCCAACTGGCCGCTGTTCGCCGAAAAGGCGCGCCAGTTGCTGACCAAGGACAAGGTTGATGTCGTTTTCGGTTGCTGGACATCTGTGTCCCGCAAGTCTGTGCTGCCGGTATTCAAGGAACTGAACGGTCTCCTGTTCTACCCGGTGCAGTACGAGGGTGAAGAGCTTGAGAAAAACGTCTTCTATACCGGCGCCGCGCCCAACCAGCAGGCCATTCCGGCCGTCGAATACCTGTTGAGCAAAGACGGTGGAGAAGCCAAGCGCTTCGTGCTGCTCGGCACCGACTACGTCTATCCGCGCACCACCAACAAGATCCTGCGCGCTTTCCTGAAGTCCAAGGGCATCGCCGACGCCGACATCATGGAAGAGTACACCCCGTTCGGCCACAGCGATTACCAGACCATCATCGCCAAGATCAAGAAGTTCGCCGGCGAAGGCAAGAAGACCGCCGTCGTGTCGACCATCAATGGCGACTCCAACGTGCCTTTCTACAAGGAACTTGGCAATGCCGGCCTCAAGGCCACGGACGTCCCGGTCGTCGCCTTCTCGGTCGGCGAGGAAGAACTGCGCGGCGTCGATACCAAGCCGCTAGTCGGCCACCTGGCCGCCTGGAACTACTTCATGTCGCTGAAGAACCCGCAGAACGAGAAGTTCGTGAAGATGTACAAGGACTGGGCGGTGCGCAACAAGCTGCCGAACGCCAGCACGGTCGTCACCAACGACCCGATGGAAGCCACTTACGTCGGCATCCACATGTGGAAGCAGGCGGTCGAGAAGGCCAAGTCCACCAACGTCGACAAGGTCATCGCGGCCATGGGCGGGCAGACCTTCGCCGCACCCTCGGGCTATACCCTGAAAATGGACGAAACCAATCACCACCTGTGGAAACCGGTCTTCATCGGCGAAATCAAGGGTGACGGCCAGTTCAACGTGGTTTGGAAGACCAAGGGCCCGATCCGCGCCCAGCCGTGGAGCCCCTTCATTGCCGGCAACGAGAGCAAGAAGGACGGTCCGGAGGTCAAGTAATCGAAGCTGCTATCAGTTGCAATCAACGGGGGCTTCGGCCCCCGTATTCATTCTCCCGGAAGAAAATCGTCATGAACCGCGAAGAGGTCACCGGACTGATCGTTACCCGCATTTTGATTTTGGCCCGATTTCCCGGTTGGCCATGGGAATCGGGCCGCTATTCCAATTGGTTCGAATCTATTTCTTCCACTTTGCCCAGGGGTCTGAATCGCCGGACGCCGGGGCTTTTGAATAACTCGATGACCGTTTGTCCGGGCCGGAAGGACGGGCGCGTTCCGCGTCATGCAGGGCCGCTTTTCTGGCGCGCTTCTCGCGC
>JAABQX010000074.1 GCA_011391215.1 Rhodocyclaceae bacterium | reverse complement strand
AGATCGAGATCGTCGGCATCGTCCCGACCGTCAAGACCACCTGCACCGGCGTCGAGATGTTCCGCAAGCTGCTTGATCAAGGTCAGGCTGGTGACAACGTCGGCGTGCTGCTGCGCGGCACCAAGCGTGAAGAAGTCCAGCGCGGCCAGGTTCTGGCCAAGCCCGGCTCCATCAAGCCGCACACCAAGTTCAGCGCAGAGATCTACGTGCTGTCGAAGGACGAAGGTGGTCGTCACACCCCGTTCTTCAACGGCTATCGCCCGCAGTTCTACTTCCGCACCACCGACGTCACTGGCAGCATCGAGTTGCCGGCGGGCACCGAGATGGTGATGCCTGGCGACAACGTCAGCATCAAGGTGTCGCTGATTCAGCCGATCGCCATGGACGAAGGTCTGCGTTTCGCCATCCGCGAAGGCGGCCGCACCGTCGGTGCCGGCGTCGTGGCCAAGATCGAAGAGTAAGGCAGGCGGTTGAAATCAAGGCCGGGTTCGGCGCGTAAGATGCGCGCCGGATGCCGGCCTTTAAGAATACAGGCCAATAGCTCAATTGGTAGAGCGTCGGTCTCCAAAACCGAAGGTTGGGGGTTCGAGACCCTCTTGGCCTGCCACAGGATAAGCCGTAAGGCGCACAGCATTCATGGCTGACAAACTCAAGCTGCTGGTAGCGGTGTTGCTGGTCATCGCAGGGGTGGCCGGCTTTTATTTTTTTGCAGACGCGCCAACCGTGGTGCGGGTGCTGTCGGTGATCGTGGGTGTGGTTCTGGCTGGGGTTGTTGCTGGTCTGTCGGCTCCCGGCAAGCAGTTTTTCGCCTTTGCGATTGATGCGCGTGACGAGGCCAAGAAGGTTGTCTGGCCGACTCGCAAGGAAACCATCCAGATGACCGGTGTGGTCATGCTGTTCGTGATCGTGATGGCGCTGTTTCTTTGGGCGGTGGACGGTATTTTGATGTGGCTGGTCAAGTTGGCCATGGGACAGGGGAGTTGAGTATGCGGTGGTATGTGGTTCATGCCTACTCCGGCTTCGAGAAAAGCGTCGCGCGCAATCTGATCGAGCGCATCGAGCGTGCCGGCATGAAGGATCGTTTCGGCGAAATCCTGGTGCCTGTGGAAGAAGTGGTGGAAATGAAGGGCGGTCAGAAAAAGACCGCCGAGCGCAAGTTCTTTCCCGGCTACGTCCTGGTGCAGATGGAAATGGACGACGACACCTGGCACCTGGTGAAGAGTACGCCCAAGGTCACCGGGTTTGTAGGCGGCACCGCAACCAAACCTGCGCCGATTTCCGAGAAAGAGGTTCAGTCCATCCTCGACCAGATGCGCGAGGGCGTTGAAAAGCCCAAGCCCAAGGTGCTGTTCGAGGTGGGTGAGTCGGTACGTGTCATTGACGGCCCGTTCACCGACTTCAACGGCAATGTGGAAGAAGTGAATTACGACAAGAGCAAATTGCGCGTGTCGGTGATGATTTTTGGCCGGGCGACACCCGTCGAGCTGGGTTTCGGTCAGGTCGAAAAGAGCTGATTTACAGCGTAAGGCTGAAAACGGCGTCAGGCAGCAAAGCAGGCCCGGGCAACCGGAAGAGGAGCGCGAGTAGGGCAACCCAAAGCGCGCTGGTACTCACTTATTAGGAGCCATCATGGCGAAGAAGATTGTCGGCTATATCAAGCTGCAAGTGCCGGCGGGTAAAGCCAACCCGTCGCCCCCCATCGGCCCCGCGCTCGGTCAGCGCGGCCTGAATATCATGGAATTCTGCAAGGCGTTCAACGCCAAGACCCAGGCCATGGAGCCTGGTCTGCCGATTCCGGTGGTGATCACTGCGTTTGCGGACAAGAGCTTCACCTTCATCATGAAGACGCCGCCCGCGACGGTGTTGATCAAGAAGGCGATCAAGCTCGACAAGGGTAGCGCCAAGCCGCACCTGGACAAGGTGGGCACGATTACGCGGGCCCAGCTGGAAGAAATTGCCAAGACCAAAGAGCCTGACCTGACGGCGGCTGACATGGACGCCGCGGTGCGCACGATTGCCGGCACGGCCCGTTCCATGGGCATCATCGTGGAGGGAGTTTGAGATGGCTAACGTTTCCAAGCGCTTGCGCGCACTGAAAGAGAAGATCGACCGTAACCGCAACTATCCGGTTGCCGATGCACTGCAACTGGTCAAGGAAGCCGCAACGGCGAAATTCGACGAGTCGATCGACATCGCGGTGAACCTCGGTGTTGACGCCCGCAAATCCGACCAGATGGTGCGGGGTGCTGTGGTGCTGCCGAAAGGTATCGGCAAGACCGTTCGCGTGGCCGTGTTCGCCCAGGGCGACAACGTCCAGAAGGCGAAAGACGCTGGCGCCGACATCGTCGGTTTCGACGATCTCGCGGCCGAGATCAAGGCCGGCAAGATGGATTTCGACGTGGTGATCGCCACCCCTGACGCCATGCGTGTCGTGGGTCAGCTGGGCCAGATTCTGGGCCCGCGCGGCCTGATGCCGAACCCCAAGGTGGGCACGGTTTCGCCGGACGTCGTTGGCGCAGTGAAAAATGCCAAGGCCGGCCAGGTCCAGTACCGCACCGACAAGGGCGGCATCGTGCACTGCACCATCGGACGCGCCTCGTTCAGCGTCGAAGACCTGAAAGAGAACCTGGCGGCCCTGCTGGATGCGCTGCAGCGCGCCAAGCCGGCCAGTTCGAAGGGTGTCTATTTCAAGCGTCTGTCGGTCTCGAGCACCATGGGCGTGGGCGTTCGCGTCGATCACGCCAGCGTCAGCGCATAAATTTTAAACGAGGGCGTCTTGGTAAAGAGACGCCTGAACGAACTTTGGGCCGTCAGCCGGTTGTCTGGCTGACGGGTTGTCAAAGACCGTAGGCATCCGCAAGGATTTAATCGCCGGTGATAGGCAAATGGGTGATGACGTTCTGTCCTCTGTTTGTCGGCATCGGACCCTACGCAGATGGCGTTCCCCAGCAGGATTTTCCTGTCAAGGTCGCCAGCCGGAGCGGGCAACGCTTCGTAACTGAGAAGGAGGTAAGACCTTGAGTCTGAATCTTGAAGAAAAGAAAGCCGTCGTTGCTGAGGTTTCCGCAGAAGTCGCGGGTGCCCAGACGGTTGTCGTCGCCGAATACCGCGGCATCACGGTGGAAAACATGACCCAGTTGCGCGCGCAAGCACGCAAGGAAGGTGTCTATCTGCGCGTGTTGAAAAACACGCTGGTGCGCCGCGCGGTTGCGGATACGCCGTTTGCAGGCATTGCCGACCAGCTGGTCGGCCCGCTTGCCTACGGTATTTCCAAAGACCCGGTGGCTGCCGCCAAAGTGATGCACGAGTTCGCCAAGACCAACGACAAGTTCGTGATCAAGGCCGGTGCCATGCCCAACTTCATCATGTCCGCCAAGGATGTGGGGAATCTGGCCAGCATGCCCAGCCGCGAAGAACTCTTGTCCAAGCTCTTGGGCACCATGCAGGCCCCGATCGCGCAATTCGTTCGCACGCTCAACGAAGTGCCGACCAAGTTCGTTCGCGGACTGGCTGCTGTGCGCGACAAGCAGGCTGCCTGACCCATTGGGTTGGCGCGGGCCGACGACATCCGAATCGACGATATTGTTTTTAAATCTGAAGCACATTGACAGGAGTAAACAAAATGGCTGTTTCCAAAGCTGAAATTCTCGACGCGATCGCTGGCATGACGGTGCTGGATCTGTCCGAGCTGATCAAAGAGATGGAAGAAAAGTTCGGCGTTTCTGCCGCTGCCGCTGCGGTTGCCGTGGCTGCCCCCGCAGCTGGTGGTGCTGCCGCTGCCGCTGAAGAGCAGACCGAGTTCACCGTGATGCTGAACTCCGCTGGCGAAAAGAAAGTGGAAGTCATCAAGGTGGTGCGTGCTGCCACCGGCCTGGGCCTGAAGGAAGCCAAGGACCTGGTAGACGGCGCTCCCAAGGCTGTGAAGGAAGGCGTCACCAAAGCCGATGCCGACGCGCTGAAAAAGCAGTTGGAAGAAGCTGGCGCTTCCGTCGAAGTCAAATAAGTCAACGGACTACAGGGTGGCACGTGCAAGCGTGCCGCCTGCTTCCGGTGACGCATTTATTTCGATCGTATGTTGCGGGGCAACCCGCGGCAGACGCAAGCAGCAAATACCCGGAACCCGGAATCGGCTTCCGGGTCGTTTGCTTTTTGCGTGTGCCTCACAAAGCGTTGGCCGTAACCCACGTGCCTGCTCGCCCCTGATCGTCAAGGAGACCCCATGGCTTATACCTTTACCGAGAAAAAACGTCTGCGCAAGAGCTTTGCCAGCCGGACCAACACCCTTCCGGTTCCGTTTCTTCTGGCGACCCAGCTTGAATCCTATCGTGCTTTCCTGCAGGAGGGACGCACCCGCGAGGAGCGCCTGAACGAAGGCCTGCAGGCCGCGTTCACCTCGATTTTCCCGATCGAAAGCCATTCCAAGAATGCTCGGCTGGAATATGTCAGCTACAACCTCGGCGAACCGGTGTTTGACATCAAGGAATGCCAGCAGCGTGGCCTGACCTTTTGCGCCCCGCTGCGTGCCAAGGTGCGCCTGGTCATCATGGACAAGGAGGCCTCCAAGCCGACGATCAAGGAGGTCAAGGAGCAGGAAGTCTACATGGGCGAAATCCCGCTGATGACCCCAACCGGCTCCTTCGTGATCAATGGCACCGAGCGTGTCATCGTGTCGCAGTTGCACCGTTCGCCGGGCGTGTTCTTCGAGCATGACCGCGGCAAGACCCACAGCTCTGGCAAGCTGCTTTTCTCGGCACGCGTGATTCCCTATCGCGGTTCATGGCTCGACTTCGAGTTCGATGCCAAGGACATCCTGTTCTTCCGCGTCGACCGTCGCCGCAAGATGCCGGTCACCATCCTGCTGAAGGCACTCGGCTACACGCCGGCGACCATCCTTGACGACTTTTTCAGCAAGGACACGTTCTACATCAACACCCAGGGCGTGCAGTTCGAACTGGTGCCCGAGCGCCTGCGCGGTGAACTCGCCCGCTTCGACATCTGCGGCAAGGATGGCCATGTCATCGTCGCCAAGGACAAGCGCATCACTGCCAAGCACATTCGTGAACTGGACGCAGCGGGCGTCAAGAAGTGGGCGGTGCCGGCCGAGTTCGTGGTGGGCCGCGTGCTGTCGCACGACGTGGTCGACACCAACACCGGCGAACTGGTGGCGCGCGCCAACGACGAGATCACCGAAGAGCTGCTGACCAAGCTGGCAGCTGCGGGGGTTGAGAAGTTCAACACGCTGTACACCAACGACCTCGATCACGGCGCCTTCATTTCGCAGACCCTGCGCACCGACGACACCACCGATGAATACGCCGCCAAGGTGGCGATTTACCGCATGATGCGTCCCGGCGAACCGCCCACCGAAGATGCGGTGAATGCCTTGTTCGGCAATCTGTTCTTCAGCGAGGACCGCTACGACCTGTCGGCGGTGGGCCGCATGAAGTTCAATCGCCGCATTGGCCGTGACGAACTGACCGGTACCGGCACCCTGTCGACCGAAGATATCGTCGCCGTCATCCAAATCCTGGTCGAGTTGCGCAATGGCCGCGGCGAGATCGACGACATCGACCATCTCGGCAACCGCCGCGTGCGTTCGGTGGGCGAACTGGCGGAGAACCAGTTCCGTGCCGGCTTGGTGCGCGTCGAGCGTGCGGTGCGCGAGCGCCTCTCGCAGGCGGAATCCGACAACCTGATGCCGCACGACCTGATCAACGCCAAGCCGGTGTCGGCCGCGATCAAGGAGTTTTTTGGTTCGTCGCAACTGTCGCAGTTCATGGACCAGACCAACCCGCTGTCGGAGATCACCCACAAGCGTCGTGTCTCCGCACTGGGCCCGGGCGGCCTGACGCGTGAACGCGCCGGCTTCGAGGTGCGTGACGTGCACCCGACCCACTATGGCCGTGTGTGCCCGATCGAAACCCCGGAAGGTCCGAACATCGGCCTGATCAACTCGCTGGCCCTGTTCGCCCGCACCAACTGGTACGGCTTCATCGAAACGCCCTACCGGAAAGTGGTCAACCACAAGGTGACCGACGAAATCGAATATCTGTCGGCGATCGAAGAGAGCAAGTACGTGATTGCACAGGCCAACGCCGATCTCGACGCAAAGGGCAAGTTCAAGGACGACCTGGTGTCGTGCCGCTACAAGAACGAATTCACGCTGTCGGCTCCCGACCGTATCGAGTTCATGGACGTTGCGCCGGCGCAGATCGTGTCGGTGGCAGCTTCGCTGATTCCCTTCCTTGAGCATGACGACGCCAACCGCGCGCTGATGGGCTCCAACATGCAGCGCCAGGCGGTGCCGTGTCTGCGTCCGGAAAAGCCCTTCGTCGGTACCGGCATCGAGCGTACCGCGGCGGTCGACTCCGGGACCGTGGTGACCGCCCATCGTGGTGGCATCGTCGATTACATCGACGCAGGCCGTATCGTGATCCGGGTGCACGACGAAGAAGCACGTGCGGGTGAAGTCGGCGTGGATATCTACTCACTGATCAAGTACACGCGCTCCAACCAGAACACCAACATCAATCAGCGCCCGCTGGTGAAAGTGGGCGACGTGATCGCCCGCGGCGACGTGATCGCCGATGGCGCCTCGACCGACATGGGCGAGCTGGCACTGGGCCAGAACATGCTGGTCGCCTTCATGCCGTGGAACGGCTACAACTTCGAAGACTCGATTCTGATCAACGAGAAGGTGGTCGCGGAAGACCGCTACACCTCGATCCACATCGAGGAACTGTCAGTCGTCGCGCGCGACACCAAGCTCGGCCCGGAAGAAATCACCCGCGACATCTCCAACCTGGCCGAGCGTCAGCTGGGACGTCTGGATGATTCCGGCATCATCGCCATCGGCGCCGAAGTCGAAGCCGGCGACGTGCTGGTCGGCAAGGTCACGCCCAAGGGCGAAACTCAGCTGACGCCGGAAGAAAAACTGCTGCGCGCTATCTTCGGCGAGAAGGCGTCCGACGTGAAGGACACCAGCCTCAAGGTGCCGTCCGGCATGTCCGGCGTGGTGATCGATGTGCAGGTGTTCACCCGTGAAGGCATCGAGCGCGACAAGCGCGCGCAGTCGATCATCGACACCCAGCTGGCCGAGTACAAGAAGGACCTGACCGATCGCATGCGTATCGTCGAGGACGACACCTTCGCGCGTCTGGAGAAACTGCTGCACCTGAAAGTTGCCAACGGCGGCCCGAAAAAGCTTGCCAAGGGCAGCAAGATCACCAGGGACTATCTGGAGTCGGTGAATCGCCATGACTGGTTCGACATCCGTCTGGCCGACGACGAGGCCAGTCGTCAGGTTGAGTCGCTGAAGGACAGCCTGACGCAGAAGCGCATCGAATTCGACGCGATGTTCGAAGAAAAGAAGAAAAAGCTCACCGCCGGCGACGAACTGCCGCCTGGCGTGCAGAAGATGGTCAAGGTTTATCTGGCGGTGAAGCGCCGTCTGCAGCCCGGCGACAAGATGGCCGGCCGCCACGGCAACAAGGGCGTGGTGTCGAAGATCGCGCCGGTCGAGGACATGCCTTTCATGGCGGACGGCCGCCCGGTAGACATCGTTCTGAACCCGCTCGGCGTGCCGTCACGGATGAACATTGGCCAGATTCTGGAAACCCACCTCGGCTGGGCTGCCAAGGGCCTCGGCGAGCGCATCGGCGAAATGCTGGCTGCACAGACCAAGACGCTGGTGAAGGATCTGCGCAATTTCCTGAAGCAGATCTACAACCAGTCGGGCAAAACGGAAGATATCGATAGCTTCACCGACGACGAAGTGCTCGAGCTTGCGCGCAACCTGAAAAAGGGCGTGCCGTTTGCCTCGCCCGTGTTCGACGGCGCGTCGGAAGACGAAATCCGTCAGATGCTGACGCTGGCGGGGTTGCCGGAAGGCGGCCAGGTCACGCTGTACGACGGTCGCACCGGCGAAGCGTTCGACCGCCAGGTGACGGTGGGCTACAAGCACGTGTTGAAGCTGCACCACCTGGTCGACGACAAGATGCACGCGCGTTCCACCGGCCCGTACTCGCTGGTGACCCAGCAGCCGCTGGGCGGCAAGGCGCAGTTCGGCGGCCAGCGCTTCGGCGAAATGGAAGTGTGGGCACTGGAAGCCTACGGCGCGTCCTACGTGCTGCAGGAAATGCTGACGGTGAAGTCGGACGATGTGAACGGCCGTACCAAGGTGTACGAGAACATCGTCAAGGGCGATCACAAGATCGAGGCGGGCATGCCGGAATCCTTCAACGTGCTGGTGAAGGAAATCCGTTCGCTCGGCATCGACATCGATCTGGAACGTTATTAATTTAGGGTGAGGACACAGCCATGAAAGCATTGTTAGATCTTTTCAAGCAGGCCACCCACGAGGAAGAGTTCGACGCCATCAAGATTGGCCTGGCGTCGCCGGAGAAAATCCGTTCCTGGTCGTACGGCGAAGTGAAAAAGCCGGAAACCATCAACTACCGCACCTTCAAACCGGAGCGCGATGGCCTGTTCTGCGCCAAGATTTTCGGTCCGGTCAAGGATTACGAGTG
>JAABQX010000073.1 GCA_011391215.1 Rhodocyclaceae bacterium | reverse complement strand
GACCATCGTCACCGACAGCAAGGACGAGTCGGCCCGCGTGCTCTCGCAGGTCAAGCGCGTGATCCGCACCAACTACTCCAACCCGCCCACCCACGGCGGCGCCATCGTCGCGGCCTGCCTGTCCAGCCCGGAACTGCGCCAAATGTGGGAAGACGAACTGGCCGGCATGCGTGACCGCATCCGCGCCATGCGCACTAGTCTCGTCGAGAAACTCGCGGCGGCCGGCGCGCCTGACTTCGGCTTTATCAACGTGCAGCGCGGCATGTTCTCCTACACCGGCCTGACCGCCGCCCAAGTGGAAAAAATGCGTGCCGACTACGGCATCTATGCCGTTGGCACCGGCCGCATCTGCGTCGCTGCGCTCAACACGAAGAACATCGACTACGTGGCCAAAGCCATAGCTGCCGTACTCAAATCGTAAATTGACCATGCGGCAGTGGTTATGATCTAATCATTGCCCTAGGGCGGGCGGTTAACTCAGCGGTAGAGTGCCACCTTCACACGGTGGAAGTCACTGGTTCGATCCCAGTACCGCCCACCAATATTTTTATGAGCGAATCGCCACCTCTCTACCTTTATCAAGAACTCGAATATCTCGGAAGTGCGAGCACTTTTATCGATGAAGTGCTTGAGACGACGAGACAGGTGGAGGTATTCGATCAGTTTTATCCCAACGAAATTCAAATTCTTTGCCAGTTCATGCATTGCTTTGCCGCCCCGGGCGGCGCGGTTTTGCTGCAGGAAGGCCAGGAAGGGGATCATCTGATCATTTTGTTGTCAGGGCGGGTAACAGTTCGCAAGTACGACTTATTGGGCAGGGTTTCCAGTATTGCGATGGTGGGGCCGGGAGATATTCTTGGCGAAATGTCGCTGATTGATGGCGAGCATCGATTTGCCAGTTGCATAGCCGTGGAACCCACCCGTTTCACAGTTCTCTCGCGCATGGATCTCACCGAAATCACGGCCTTGCATCCCCGCCTGGCCAACAAATTTCTCTTCATGCTGCTGCAAATCATGGTTAGCCGTTTGCGGGACACCGGAATGCGCATGGTGACCGAAGCTAGTAAAACCGCTATCTAGTATTGGCATGCTGCGAGATTGGTAGGTCGAATCTGCCACAGCCTATACGGAGCAAAGATGTCAAATATCCAGACAAGCACAAGTCGCCTCAGCGCACTTGATCTCCACTTGTTCCGCGAGGGCTCACATACCCGCCTGTACGAGCGCATGGGTGCGCACCTGGAGGTACGCGACGGCGTTGCCGGTTGCCATTTTGCCTTGTGGGCGCCAAATGCCCATGCCGTATCCGTCATGGGGGAATTCAATGACTGGCAGCGCCACAGCCACTGGTTGAAGCGCATTCATGTCGATGCCGGGATCTGGGAAGGCTTCGTCCCCGGCGCCAGTATCGGCCAGCACTACAAGTTCCACATCGAGTCGACCAAGGATGCCTACAAGGTAGACAAGTCCGACCCCTTCGCATTCAGCAGCGAGGTTGCGCCAGCAACCGCCTCGGTGATCACCAACCTCGATTACCACTGGCATGACGAAAGCTGGATGGCCCGGCGCAAGCAGGCGAATGCGCTTGACGCACCCATGTCCGTTTACGAATTGCACCTGGGCTCCTGGCGTCGTTCGCCGGAAACGCCTGAGCTGCCGCTCAACTACCGCCTTATCGCGCCGCAGCTTGCCGACTATTGTGTTGAGATGGGCTTCACCCATGTCGAACTGATGCCGGTGATGGAACACCCGTTCTATGGTTCATGGGGCTACCAGGTCACCGGCTATTTTGCCGCCACCTCGCGTTACGGCTCGCCGCAGGACTTCATGTTCCTCATCGATCACCTTCACCAGCGCGGCATCAGCGTCATTCTCGACTGGGTGCCCTCGCACTTTCCGAACGACGAGCATGGGCTCGCCTATTTCGACGGCACGGCACTCTACGAGCATGCCGACCCGCGCCAGGGTTACCACCCGGAATGGAGCAGCCAGATTTTCAACTACGGCCGCCACGAAGTGCGCGCCTTCCTGCTCTCCAGCGCGCTGTTCTGGCTCGACAAGTACCACATCGATGGCCTGCGCGTCGACGCGGTCGCCTCCATGCTCTATCTGGATTACGCCCGCAAGGAAGGTGAATGGATTCCCAACGAGTATGGTGGCCGGGAAAACATCGCTGCAATCCACTTCATGCGCCAATTGAACGAGGCGGTCTATCGCGACTTCCCGGACACGCAGACCATCGCCGAGGAATCCACCGCCTGGCCGATGGTGTCGCGCCCCACCTGGGTCGGCGGACTGGGCTTCGGCATGAAATGGAACATGGGCTGGATGCACGACACGCTCAACTACTACGCCCATCAGCCGATTCACCGCAAGTATCACCACGACCAGATCACCTTCAGTATCTGGTATGCCTTCCACGAAAATTTCATGCTGCCGATCTCGCACGACGAGGTGGTGCATGGCAAGGGTTCGCTGATTGCCAAGCTGCCGGGCGATGAATGGCAGCGTTTCGCCAACCTGCGCCTGCTACTGGGCTACATGTGGGCACATCCAGGTAAAAAGCTTCTGTTCATGGGCTGCGAATTCGGCCAGTTCAGTGAATGGAACCATGACACCAGCCTCGACTGGCATTTGCTGAAATACCCGGTGCACGCCGGCGCCAAGGCTTGGTTGCGTGACCTCAATGCCTGCTACAAGAGTCGCCCGGCACTGTTCGGCCGCGACTTCAGTCAGGATGGTTTCGAATGGGTTGACTGCCACGACGGCGCAGAAAGCATCATCAGTTTCCTGCGGCGCGGCCCGCACGGCGAGATGATGCTGGTCGTCATCAACGCCACGCCCGTGGTGCGCGAAAACTATCGAGTCGGCGTTCCGTTGGGCGGCCGCTGGCGCGAGGTGCTGAATAGCGATGCCCCTTGTTACGCCGGCAGTGGCAAAGGTAACGCGGGGGGCGTAAATACCGAGGATCACGCCCATCACGGACGCCCCAACTCCTTGCAGCTACTGCTGCCGCCGTTAGCCATATTGTTCTTCGAACCGGAAGGTAATTAAGCGGTCAGCGCTCGCCACAGGCACTTGCCCTTGCTTTCCTTGTCGATCTCCGCCAGCACGCTTTCGTGCCCGGCGAGCTCTTCAGCAGTAGCGGTCTGAACACGGATCGGCGGCCGCTCACCAGTAATCAGTGCGGCCATTTCAGCCGACCCCATTTCCAGATCCATCATCAGGCTTTCCTGACCGCGCGTCATCGCCAGATAAACCTCGGCGAGCAGTTCGGCATCGAGCAAAGCGCCGTGCAACTGGCGATTCGAGTTATCGACGCCGAATTCGCTGCAGAGTGCATCGAGATTGTTCTTCTTGCCGGGACGCAGTTCGCGCGCCATTTTGAGCGTATCGGTGATGCTTTCGCACCCCGTTTTCAGCGACTCCTTGCCGATCAGCGCCAGTTCGTTGTCGAGAAAACCGACATCGAAAGGCGCATTGTGGATGATCAGTTCGGCATCGCGCACGAACTCGAGCAACTCCTCGGCGATAGCCGCGAACTTGGGCTTATCGGCAAGAAATTCGTCGGTCAGGCCATGCACCGCCTGGGCGCCGGCACCGATGGCACGCCCGGAATTCAGGTAACAGTGAAAGTGCCGGCCGGTGAGCTTGCGGCTCACCATCTCGACACAAGCGATCTCGATGACCCGTTCGCCCTGGCGCCATTCAAGACCCGTGGTTTCGGTATCCAGCATGACCTGGCGCACGACACTCATTGCGTCCTCCGGTTGTCTTCGATGGCACGCCGCGCCAGTGCATCCACGCGCTCGTTCTCGACATGCCCGGCATGGCCGCGCACCCAGAGCCATTCGATCTGGTGGCCGATCGTGGCGGCATCCAGCGCCTGCCAGAGGTCGGCATTCTTCACCGGCTTGCGGTCGGCAGTTTGCCAGCCGCGTTTTTTCCAGCCGTGAATCCACTCGCTGATGCCCTTTTGCACATATTGCGAATCGGTGTGCACGCGCGCCGTCACGGGGCGTTTGAGCGCCCTGAGCGCCTCGATCACCGCCATCATTTCCATGCGGTTGTTGGTGGTCGCCGGCGCATAGCCCGACAATTCCTTCTCCTTGCCATCGATGCGCAACAGCGCGCCCCAGCCGCCCGGGCCGGGGTTGCCGCTACAAGCGCCATCAGTAAAAATATCCACGGTTCCGGTCATTGTTGGTCTGAGTATTGGTCGGTTTTCTGGGTCAAGGGTTTCTGAGCGACTGGGGCCAGCGCCTTGGCACGTGCCACGCGGTCTGACCATTTCGGCGTGATCACCCGCATGCCGTGCTGGCGCTTGATCGCTTGCAAGACATATACGGCACCGGCAATCGGCCACCAGCGATTGCCGGCGGCATCCATGAAACTCCAGCGGGCCAGCCATTTTTCCTGGCTGACGGGCGGTGCGTAGCAGCCGAAGGCGCCGCCGCGCGTTTCGAAACCCAGCAGGGCAAACCAGTCGCGCAGGCGCGGTACGCTGAGATAACGCCCCTGCCAGGGCGGCGGACCGTTGCGTCCGGCCAGCAAACGTCGCATCCCCCAGAGGCTAAAAGGATTGAAGCCGGCGATCACCACGCTGCCCTCGGGCACCAGCACCCGCTCCACCTCGCGCAATATCTGGTGCGGGTTGGCGGCAAATTCGAGGACGTGCGGCAGCACGATGAGATCGACGCTACTGGTCGAGAACGGCAGATGCTGCGGATCGCCCTGTACCGCGACATGCCCCTGATCGCAGCAGTTCAGGCGAAAGGGCATGCGGTTGGCGCGCAGAAAATCGAGCTGAGGGAAACCGACCTGCACGGCATTGAAGCCAAAAATATCGGCCACCAGCGCATCCATCTTCCCCTGTTCCCACGCCTGTATGTATTGCCCCTGGGGCGTCTCGAGCCATGCGGAAAATCCTTCGATCGCCATTACAATCGACTCCCATGCAAATCGAACCGATCAGGGCATTTGAGGATAACTACATCTGGGCGATCCGACAAGGCGGCCATGTCGCCCTCGTCGACCCGGGCGAGGCCGCACCAGTTCTGAAATTCCTGGAGGCGACCGGTGACCAGCTGTGTGCGATTCTCGTCACCCACCGGCATGGCGATCATATTGGCGGCATTGCCGAACTCGTCGCCCGCCACCCCGTTCCAGTGTTCGGTCCGGCGCTCGAAGCCGCCGAGGTCGTCACCCATCCGCTGGCGGACGAAGATCACGTCGCACTGCCTGAATTGGGCGTGGATTTGACGGTGATCGGGGTGCCGGGACATACGCTGGGACATATCGCATTCTATAGCGCGGGATTACTGTTCTGTGGCGACACCCTTTTCGGCGCCGGCTGCGGCCGCGTCTTCGAAGGCACGCTGGAACAAATGCACGCCTCGCTGGCCAAGCTCGCCGCCCTGCCACTTGATACTCAGGTCTATTGCGCCCACGAATACACGCAATCCTGCCTGCGTTTCGCCCAAGTGGTGGAACCCGACAATGCCGCCATCGCGACACGCAGTTCAGATGTTGCCCGTTTGCGTTCCGCCGGAAAGCCCAGCGTACCATCGACGCTGGCCGAGGAACTGGCGACCAATCCTTTCCTGCGCTGGGATGCTCCCGCCGTGATCGCCGCCGCGACAGCACGACTCGGCCATGTGCCGGCAAACCGCGCCGCAACCTTTGCTGCCATCCGACTCTGGCGCGATACGCTTTAATCATTCCCGACGAGGAAAAACCATGAAAAAGACGGCCCTGCTCGCCACCCTGTTTGCCAGTACCACGCTGACCGCCCTCCCCGCCATGGCCACTGATACGGTCAAGGTCGGCTTCGTTTCGACCCTCTCCGGCCCCGCCGCCGGCCTCGGGGTCGACATCCGCGATGGCTTTCAACTGGCCATGAAGCACTTGGGCGGAAAACTCGGCAACCTGCCCGCCGAAGTGATCATTGCCGACGACAAACAGGATCCGAACTCTGCCAAGCAGACCACCGAGCGCTTTCTCAAGAAAGACAAGGTCGACTTCATGACCGGCATCGTCTTCTCGAACATCCTGCTCACCGTCAGCAAATCGGTCTTCGACAGCCAGACTTTCTACATTTCCTCCAACGCCGGCCCCTCGCAGCTTGCCGGCGAGGAATGCAACCCCTACTTCTTCAACGTCTCCTGGCAAAACGACAACGTGGCTGAAGCCATGGGCAAGTGGGCGACCGACCAAGGCTACAAGAACATCGTCGCCTTCGCCCCCAACTATCCGGCCGGCAAGGACGCGGTGAACGGCTTCAAGCGCTACTACAAGGGTAAGGTCGCCGACGAGATGTATACCAAGCTCGGCCAGCTCGACTACGCTGCCGAACTCGCCCAGGCGCGCGCCGCCCAGCCCGATGCCGTGTTCTTTTTTCTGCCCGGCGGCATGGGCATCAACTTCATCAAGCAGTTCGTTGCCGCCGGCCTGTCCAAGGATATGCGCCTGATCACCTCCGGCTTCTCGGCCGACGAAGACACCATCAAGGCGGTCGGCACACCGATGCTCGGCCTGTTCAACTCGAGCCACTGGGCCTACGACCTCGATAACGCTGCCAACAAGAAATTCGTTGCGGATTTCGAGAAGGAATACAAGCGCCTGCCATCGCTCTACGCCTCCCAAGGCTACGATGCCGCCATGTTGATGGATTCAGCGGTACGCCAGACCAATGGCAAGCTCGACGACAAGGCGGCGGTGCGGAAAGCGCTCGAAGCTGCGAAATTCGCCTCGGTGCGCGGCAAGTTCAAGTTCAATACTAACCACTATCCGGTACAGGATTACTACCTGCGCGTCGTGCGCCAGGACGACAAGGGTCGCGTCACCAACAAGCTGATGAGCACCATCTTTACCGATCACGCCGACGCCTATGCCAGCCAGTGCAAGATGCCCAAGTAAGGTTTGCCGCCGTCCCGCCAGCGCCGACTTTTTCTATTGGCTCGCAGGCTTTAATTTTGTAGGGCTTTCAACCGTTCCAGTATTGAGCAACAGCATGAAATGATCGTGCAGCGCCTTGGCCTCGGCATTCTCGGGCTGACGGCGCAGCATTTCCGCGAGCGGTTTCTTCATGCTCTGGTAGGCCTTCAGGCCATCCAGCGTCGTCAGCAGAAAGATTTCCGGCGTAATGTCGTCTTCGGCAGACTGCGCACGCAGTTCGGCGTAGCGATCCTCGGCTTCCTTGACCTTCGTCGCCGCCATCAGCGAACGCACGCGAATCATGCCCTGGCGTGAATGGATATTGCCCATGACTTCGCGCGACTTGGTCAGGGTTTCGATCATGTAGGGCTGCAATACCTTGACCGTTGGAACACCCGGCCCGCTGGACTTGCTTTCCTCGTCGCCGATCACCAGACTGGCCTTGCCCGTCCAGGATTCCTGACGGCCGCTGCGCAGATAGACAATCTGCAGCTTGGCAGCGTCGCCGATTTTGACGCGTGCTCCACTGGCTATGCGGGCAAACGCCGGCAGTGGCTGCTCCTTGCCCGACCCCACCTGATAACTCACAGTTCCCTGGCTTTGCGTAACGAAGCCACCCGTGCTGCCCGCTTCGGCCTCAACCGCCAGCACCTGCGGCAGGTAGACAACACCCGCCAGAAAAACCAACCCACGCAAAACTGCTGTCATCAATCTCATCATCCTCTCCTCAATTTCCCGCCTTCATGTCCAGTACTTCATGGAGCACCAACGGTGCAGATTTTCCCTTGACCATTACCGACTGCGTCTTCCCGGTCATTACCTGCGACTGACAAGCACGCACCGTCTCGTCGCTCGCCAATATCGCGCAATGCAGTTCCTTGGTCACGCTCTCGATACGCGAGGCGGCATTCACCGTGTCGCCGATGGCAGTGTATTCCGTGCGCTGCTCGGAACCGATATTACCGATGACCACCGGACCGGTATGCACGCCGACACCCACTGCGAAATCCGGCAAACCACGATCGGGAAAGCGCTCGCGCATCCATCCGGAAAATTCGCTGGCCACTACCTGAATCCGCAAGGCCGTGCGCAGGGCGCGATCGGCATGGTCCGCATAAGGAACCGGCGCACCGAACTGCACCATGATCGCGTCGCCGATGAACTTATCGATGGTGCCGCCCTCATCCAGAACCGCCGCACACACCTTGCCGAAATAGCCGTTGAGCATCTCGACGACCTCCTCTGCCGTCAGCTTCTCGGAGATCACCGTGAAATTGCGGATATCGGAAAACAGCACCGTCAGGATCTGGCGCACGCCACCCAACTGCGGCGGTTGACCGCTGGCGATCAATTCCTCGACAACGCGATCCGAAACATAGCGGCCGAACATGCGCGTGATGCGATTGCGTTCGCGTTCCTCGAAAAAGAAGCGCAAGCCGAGCACGCTCAGCAACAGCAGCGTCATCCCCGTCACCAGCGCCGCCACAGGAAATTGCCAGTCGCGCAGGAACAAGGCATACGCCATCACTGCGGACAGAGCGGCAAGCACGGGCAGTGTGAGCGCCGCCAGTCCGGGCCGCAGACGCAGGAAAAACAGCAGCGCCAGCAACAGGCATGCGCCGATGGCCGACAACTCGAGCCAGACCGGCAGAGGCGCCAGCATCCGCCCGGACAGCAGGGTTTCGACAATGCTGCCTTGCACCTCCGGGCCTGCCATGTAGCGCCCATCCTCCTTGAGGAAACCGGAAACATAGGGCGTGGGATGGATATCATTCATCCCGGCATACTCGCCGCCGATGATCACCACACGCCCCTTCAAGGCCTGCACTGCCGGATTGGACAAGGCATCCGGCGCCAGCAGCGCATCGAAGGGTACGCGCGGAATATG
>JAABQX010000072.1 GCA_011391215.1 Rhodocyclaceae bacterium | reverse complement strand
GATAAAGAACTTGATACCGCGCGCACCGAGGTAGTTCTGGTCTTCCTCGTTCTTCAGGCCGATATGCCCGAGCAGCCCGGTCAGCAGCGCCTTGTGGATGGCCTCATAGGAGCCGGGCAACTGGTTTTCCTTCCAGCCGTGCTCGTGACACAAGGTCATCAACTGCCCATGCACGTCGCGCCACTCGCGTAGGCGCAGCCAGTTGATGAAGTTCTGCCGGCACCACTGGCGCTGCTTGTTCGAAGTCTCATGCCTCCAGACCTCATCGGCGGCATGCCACAGCTTGATATAGGAAAGGAACTCGGATTTTTCGTCCTTCCATTTGGCGTGTGCCTGGTCAGCTGCCGCCGCCTGCTCCTGTGGCCGGTCGCGCGGGTCTTGCGTGCCGAGCGCGGCGGCAATGATCAACACTTCCTTGAGACAGCCCTGCTCCCGCGCCGCGAGGATCATGCGGCCGATCTTCGGATCAAGCGGCAGCTTGGCCAACTCATGGCCGACTGGCGTCAAATCCTTGCTCGTCTCGTCCAGCGCGCCCAACTCGGCAAGCAGGGTGTAACCGTCGGCGATCATGCGCGGCAACGGCGCTTCGAGAAAAGGGAAGTCCTCGACATCGCCAAGGTGCAGCGACTTCATGCGCAGGATCACCCCCGCGAGCGAGGAGCGGAGGATTTCCGGCTCGGTATATGGAGGGCGCTTGTCGAAATCGTCCTCGGCGTAAAGCCGGAAGCAGACGCCGGCCGAAACGCGGCCGCAGCGGCCGGCGCGCTGGTTGGCCGCTGCACGCGCAATCGGCTCGACTTGTAGCTGTTCGACCTTGTTGCGATGCGAGTAGCGTTTGACGCGTGCGAGGCCGGCATCGACCACATAGCGGATGCCCGGCACTGTCAGCGATGTTTCGGCGACGTTGGTCGCCAGCACCACGCGGCGGCCCTGATGCGGCGCAAACACACGACTTTGCTCCTGCGCGGTCTGGCGGGCGAACAGCGGCAGCACCTCCAGCCCAGGTGGATGATGCTTGCGCAGGGCCTCTGCCGCCTCGCGAATCTCACGCTCGCCGGGCAGGAACACCAGCACATCGCCCGGCCCCTCGCGGTGCGCTTCGCTGACCGCAGCGACGATGGCGTCGTTCAGGTCGGCGTCCTTGCGTTCGTCGAAGGGGCGATAGCGTGTCTCGATCGGATACAGCCGCCCCGACACCTCGATGATCGGTGCGCCGTCGAAGTGTTTCGAGAAGCGTTCGGCATCCAAGGTGGCAGAGGTCACGATCAGCTTGAGATCACGCCGTCTCGCCAGCACCGACTTTAGATAGCCGAGCAGGAAGTCGATGTTGAGCGAGCGCTCGTGCGCCTCGTCGATGAGGATCGTGTCGTACTGGCGTAGTAGTGGATCAGTCTGCGTCTCGGCCAGCAGGATGCCATCGGTCATCAACTTGATGTAACTCTCCGATGAAGTCTTGTCGGTAAAGCGGATCTTGTAGCCGACGTAACGGCCCAACTCGGATTTGAGTTCCTGCGCAATACGCGTCGCCGTAGCGCGCGCGGCGATGCGGCGCGGCTGGGTGTGGCCAATGAGACCGTGCAAACCCCGTCCAATTCCGAGACAAATCTTCGGTAGTTGTGTCGTCTTGCCCGAACCGGTCTCACCGCAGATGACGACCACCTGATGCTTCTGGATCGCTGCCGCGATCTCGGCACGGCGCGTGTTGACGGGCAGAGCTTCATCATACGTAATACCCGGACGCGCCGCCCGGCGGGCCTCCACATCGAACCTCATTGCGCCAGCTTGTATATGGTGAAAATGCCCAGCCCCGTCATGGCCAGAGAACCGAATAAATGCAAACCGGCAGCTGCGACTGCCCAACCATAACGTGCGCTCTGGATGAGATGCACCACCTCGGCAGAGAAGGTCGAGAAGGTAGTCAGCGCACCGAGAAAACCGGTAACAAAGAAGAGCCGCAGCTCGGGCGACAACTCGACGTTGATATGGAACACGGCCACTGCCACGCCGACTAGATAACCGCCAATCAGATTGGCAGCGAGCGTGCCCAGCGGAACGGCAGCAAACAGCGGATTGAGCCAGAGTCCCAAGCCATAGCGCAACCACGCGCCGAGGACAGCGCCAACGCCGATAGCGAGAAAAGCGGTCGCATTCATGGGTTCGCATTCTACGTCGCGACGGTAGAATCGGTCTTTTCGCTCAGTCCCTTGCCGAACATGGCCGATCCAGAAATCAAAGTTTCCAACTTCATCCGCAACATCATCGATGCCGACCTCGCCGCCGGCAAGTATGTGGCCATCCGTACCCGCTTCCCGCCAGAGCCCAATGGCTACCTGCATTTCGGCCACGCCAAGTCGATCTGCCTCAACTTCGGCCTCGCGCAGGATTACAGCGGTGCCTGCCACCTGCGCTTCGATGACACCAATCCCGAGAAAGAGGAACAGGAATACGTCGACTCGATCATCGATGCAGTGAAGTGGCTCGGTTGGAGTTGGGGTGACAATCAGTTTTTTGCTTCCAACTACTTCCCGTGGATGTACGAGTTTGCGGAAAAGCTGATTGAGGCCGGGCATGCTTACGTCGATTCGCAAAGCGCCGAAGAGATGCGCGCCCATCGCGGCACGCTGACCGAAGCCGGCAAGAATTCGCCCTTCCGTGAGCGCACGCCAGCCGAAAACCTCGACCTGTTTCACCGCATGAAAGCTGGCGAATTTCCTGACGGCGCCCACATTCTGCGGGCGAAGATCGACATGGCCTCGGGCAACATCAACTTGCGCGACCCGGCCATCTACCGCATCCGCCACGCCGAACATCACAACACCGGCAACACCTGGTGCGTCTATCCGATGTACACCTTCGCCCATCCGA
Source organism: Rhodocyclaceae bacterium (assembly GCA_011391215.1). GTDB lineage: Bacteria > Pseudomonadota > Gammaproteobacteria > Burkholderiales > Rhodocyclaceae > Sulfuricystis. The sequence goes on along the minus strand of JAABQX010000072.1, from coordinate 6,334 downwards.
TCGAGGACGCGCTGGAGAACATCACCCACTCGATCTGCACGCTGGAATTTGAGGATCAGCGTCCGTTCTACGACTGGCTGCTGCAACGACTGGCTGAACTCGGCTGCGTGAACACGCCGCTACCGCAGCAAATTGAATTTGCCCGCCTTAACCTTTCCTATGTCGTGCTGTCGAAGCGCAAGCTGATCCAGCTGGTCGAGGGAAAGCATGTCGATGGCTGGGACGACCCGCGCCTGCCCACGCTGGTGGGGGCGCGGCGACGCGGCTTCACGCCCGAGGGCTTCCGCCGCTTCGCCGAGATGATCGGCGTTACCAAGTCGGATGCGTGGATCGACATGAGCGTGCTCGAAGGCTGCATGCGCGACCACCTGAACGAAACCGCGCCGCGCCGCATCGCCGTGCTCGACCCGGTCAAACTCGTTATCGACAACTATCCGGCCGGGCAGGAAGAGGAATGTTTCGCGCCCAATCATCCACAGAAACCCGAGTGGGGCAAACGGCCGATCCCGTTTTCCGGCGAGCTGTGGATCGAGCGCGAGGATTTCGTCGAGACGCCACCCAAGGGCTATTTCCGTCTCTTTCCCGGCAACAAGGTACGGCTGCGCTACGGCTTCGTGATCGAATGTACCGGCTGCGACAAGGATGCGGACGGCAACATCGTTGCGGTGCATTGCAACTATTTCGCCGACTCGAAATCCGGCACGCCGGGCGCCGACACTTACAAGGTCAAGGGCAACATCCACTGGGTATCGGCCAGACACGCCTACGCCGCCGAAGTGCGTCTCTATGACCGGCTCTTTGCCGTCGAAGCGCCGGGCGCGGGCGACCGGGACTTCCTCGCCGACATCAACCCGCATTCGAAGATCGTCATCACCGCGCAACTCGAAGCAGCGCTGAAGGATGCGGCACCCGAGGAGCGCTTCCAGTTCGAGCGCCACGGCTATTTCGTGGCCGATCGCGTCGATTCGCAACCCGGTGCGCCGATGTTCAACCGTGCGGTAACCTTGAAGGATTCATGGGGCGGAGGAGCTAAATAGCATGGCCGGCGGCTGGGGTTGTCCGCATGAAGCGAACGACATCTGCACCAAAATCAACAACCTGCCCTGCGACCCGGGCATGAAGGGCTGCGTGCTGGCCGGCCGTTTTGTCTTCGCCAATCAAGACAAAAACCAGCGGCTGCGTGAAAAGCAGGCGCGCAACGAGAGCGATTCTGAAGAAACTGATAATCCAGGGATGCATCCCTGACAAGGAGGAAACCATGGCCACACAAAACCCACAGCCGAAGCGTCCCGCCGCAAAAAAACCCGCCACCAAGCAAGCCGCCACCCCGGCCCCGCGCCGCTCTGCCAGGACACCGCGCGCCGCCAGCGCCGGTGACATCGGGCCGACCGCTTCGGCTGAGAAGATCGAAGCCTTTGTCGTCGGCCAGGCAGTGGACGCCACGCAGGAAGCGCTCCTGTCGGCCATGCGTGACATCATTTCCGGTACCGGCAAAGAAGAAGCACGCGGCTTGTTGCGTAACCTGCTCAAGGAACAGCAACTGGTCATCGACCAGACGGGGGTCAATCCCGACCATGAACTGGCGACCGGCTGGCGCGACGGCGGCTACCCCTACAAGAACCTGATGACGCGCCGCAATTACGAGCGGCAAAAATATCGCCTGCAGGTCGAGTTGCTCAAGCTGCAGGCCTGGGTAAAAGAAACCGGCCAACGCGTCGTCATCATTTTCGAGGGGCGCGACGCGGCCGGCAAGGGCGGCACCATCAAGCGTTTCATGGAACACGTCAATCCCCGGGGGGCACGTGTCGTCGCGCTGGAAAAGCCCTCGGAACTCGAACGTGGCCAGTGGTATTTCCAGCGCTACGTACAGCACCTGCCCTCCGCTGGCGAAATCGTGCTGTTCGACCGTTCCTGGTACAACCGTGCCGGCGTCGAACGCGTCATGGGCTTTTGCAGCGACGCCGAATACCAGGAATTCATGCGCCAGGCGCCCGAGTTCGAACGCATGATGGTGCGGAACGGTACCCACCTGCTGAAGTTCTGGTTCTCGGTCTCCCGCGAAGAACAGCGCCGCCGCTTCAAGGAGCGCAAGGTGCACCCGCTCAAGCAGTGGAAGCTCTCACCGATCGACCTCGCCTCGCTCGACAAGTGGGACAGCTACACCAAGGCCAAGGAAGCGATGTTCTTCTATACCGATACCGCCGACGCGCCCTGGACGGTGATCAAATCGGACTGCAAGAAGCGCGCGCGCCTGAATGCCATGCGCTACATCCTGCACCGCCTGCCCTACAAGAACAAGGATCCGGAGCGCATCGGCCCGCTCGACCCGCTCATCGTCGGCCGCGCCAACGTGGTCTATGAACAGGGCGAGCATGAGTTGAACGTACCCATTCTGTAAAACGGAAAAATAATGGCCGACCTGATCGCCCTGCTGCAGCCGCGCGTCACCGACCGTGAAGGCCTGCAGGAACTCATCGAAGACCTGGAAGATCAGATCCCCGGCATCGAGCGCGACATTGCCGCGTTGCGCAAGGCGCCCGCCGATCGCGCGCTGATCGCCAGCCTGTTCCGCTCGCTGCACACCATCAAGGGCGACGCCGCCATCTGCAAGGTGGATGTCGGCGTGATGATCTGCCACCCGATCGAAAGCCTGCTGTCGCGCTGCCGCGATGGAGAGTTCACATTTTCCGGGCTGCTGCCCGAAGTGACGCTACTGGCGCTCGACCGCCTGGAACTCACCCTAGAAGCACTATCCACCGGACGCTCTGTCGAGCACCTGAAACTGCCCGAACTGGTCGGCGGCATGGAAGGCATGGCGACCGCCAAACCCGCAGAACTGGCCAACCGCGCCGCCCGCACCATCGAGGCGGTCACCGGCTTCAGGCCGCTACATGCCGGGGCGGAACCCTTCCTGCCCACCCCCAAAACCGATTTGCCCGCCGACCTGCGTTTTTTTCACCACCTGGCGCTGCAGTTCGAATCGCGTTCGCCACTCTTCAAGGGACGCACCGACCGCATCCTGCACCTCGCGCTGGATACCAACCAGGCCGCCGGCGCACCGGTGGATACCGCGCAGCTCGAAGCCGCCGTGTACCTGCACGATGTCGGCATGATGTTCGCACCCGAATCGGTCTGGCTGAAGGTCGGCAAGCTCACCGCAGAAGACAAGCAACTGCTGCACGAACACCCCGGCCACGCCGCCGGCCTGCTCGAGCGCATGCCCGGTTGGGCGGCGGCTGCTGAAATGGTGGCACAGCACCACGAAATGCCTGACGGCGGAGGTTACCCGGCCGGGCTGAAGTCTGCTGCCATCTGTCCCGGCGCAAAGATTCTCGCCATCGTCGACGCCTTCGAGGCCGTCACGCTCAAGCACAGCCATCGTGGCCAGACTCGCTCGCTGGTGCGCGCCATCGCGGAAGTCAACGCCTGCGACAACCAGTTCGCCGCCGAGTGGATCGCTCCGTTCAACAGCGTGATTCGCAAGATGGTCGAGAGCTGATTCCTCTCGCCACATGCCGTCTCGCCAGCGCCGACTTTCTGCGTGACGGCTTCCGACCCTCTGCTGCCGTACAAGTAACTAACGAGTCTACGGCGGGTTTCTGCAATCAAGCGGACGACCAGGTGCGGTGCTCTAGCAGGTCTTCACAGGACTTTACGGATCGACCGATCAAACGGTAAAGCGCGACACTGCTTCCTGCAATACGCGTGATTCCTCCTCGAGTTCGCGCATCGCGGTTTCTGCCCTGGTGACGTTGCTGGCGTTTTCCTCACTTATGCGCGCCACCGTTTCCACGTTCTGAGCAATCAGCGTGCCGGCAGACGACTGCTCTCCGAGCGCATGGGTGATGTCGCGCGAATGCTCCTCGTCTTCTGGGCGTGAGAACGGATATCTTCCATCGCTGCCTGGGCGTTTCGTGAATTTTCGCTGATGACCTGGACCTGGTTCACCACTCGACGAATGTCGCTGACGGCTTCCACTGAGCTTTGCTGCACCGCATCGATCATGCGTTTGATTTGCTCGGCTGAAGTGGTGGTCTTTTCTGCAAGCTTGCGAATCACTTTAACGATGGCTGAAAAGTCATTCGACTGGCCGCCGACTCGCTCGATCACGGTTGCCGCGCTCTGGACGCTACCAACGATGCTCGACATAGCTTCGGAAGCCTCGCCGATCACTTGGAATCCAGACGGCCAACTCCTGTCGAACGATGGCGGGCTCGTTGCGCGAGATCGAACAGGCCATTACCCAGCAGCATGATTCGACAAGCACCATGAGGGTGGCCCTCGAGGAACTGACGACGAGTTTTACGCAAATCCATAGCAATGAGAATGAATCGCTTACTGCCACCAGCGAGGCAAAACACTCCGCATCGACTGCACTCGAGGCGCAAGTCGGCTGCGGCCTTGATTCTTTACGGTCCGGTCCTATTTACAAAGAATTCCATTACTGAAACGGAGTAGAAAATTCAAGTAGATATTCGCGCCCAAGGATTCGAATTGGCCGTTGGTCACTCTTAATTTATTTGTTCTATCTTCAATCGCTTTATCAGCCTGCTGCGAGTTTTTGGCTTTGCAGGAAGTAACGAGTGAGAGTCTGTGCGCCAATTAACACTCCACACAAAATCCATTTCACATCATTCATTCCGTTTTCAGTCCTGCCAGGGCCTGAAACAAACAAGGAGAAAATCATGTTCAATCCCATTACCATCCCGTTCGGCAGCAAGATGCTGTTCAACGGGGTAAAGCTTAAATCCGACATCACCACCGCTGACATTGAATTGGCGCTGGGTGAGATGTGCCATGTCGTGAAGGAGACCTATGGCGATGAGTCAGGAGGCTTTATTGCCGGGCAGGTTTTCTCCTTTTCCGGCTTCATTAGTGAGGAAGGCTCTGTGAATTCGCTCAAGGAACCCGATTACGACATCGCCATCGTTACTTACTGGACATCATTTGATTTGCATGAAAAATCCCATGCAGACAAGGCCTTCAAGGAGAAATTCGATGCCCTGGCTGAGATGACCACAGACAGTTTTGAGTTGGGCTTCGACATGCTTTGGCAAGGCGTTCCTGAACGATGACCATCGCCGACTTTGGCCATTTTTAGTCGCCGTGATTCTTGTGGTGTTGGGGCGAGGCCGGCAATGCAGCGAGACTGTGTCTGGAAACGTAATCTGTCGGAGAAGATTTTAGGCGGTGCGTGACGGCATAGCAATTTTGCTGCATTTGGACATTTCATGCCCGGGTTTGCCAAAATCACTGTCGCCCTCCGTTCCAGTGGTAGCCCCCTCCGCTAATTCGGTCAGCGACGCAGGCAGGTTGTACAGAACCCAGCGGACAAAACCATAGCTGTCGGGCGAGGACAATGGCGCGTCGGAGCGTGACAGATAATCGCGAAGGATTTTGTGTTTTCGGGTGCGCCAGACCACTTTAGGTGGGGGGATAGGTTATGCCCCTCCATTGTGCAGCGTTTGGGTGTGTTGATCGGGCTCGAATTGATGCATTCGGTCAAGTTCTACATTGCGGACCGCGAGTACCACCTCGAATCGGTACTGGCGGTGGCGCTGATTGCGGTTGCTCGCAAGATCATCACGCTGGAGGCCAAGGAGCTGCCGGAGGGGGCCATGCTGGGTATCGCCGCGATCGTCATTGCGCCGGTCGACGGTTATTATTTGCTGCAACGCAGTCGCCGCGAGACGCGTCTTATCGCTCGGCCGAATTCGCAGTGATTGCGCCAACAGATCGATCATCGCCTGCATTCCCGTGCGGATACGGCATGGCGGTCGGTGCCGCCGGCGCGGCTACCTGTTCGGGTACACTTTGACTTGGCTGATTTGCCAGTTTTCAGCTGCCATCGCACGCCCCGCGCGGAGGCAGGCCAATAATCCTGAGGTTCCAATGACGACTCTGCTGTTTTTTGTTCTTGGTTTGGTCGCCCTGGTGGCCGGCGCCGAACTGCTGGTGCGGGGCGCATCGAAACTGGCGCTGTCCTTCGGCATTTCGCCGCTTGTTGTCGGGCTGACCGTGGTCGCCTTCGGTACCAGCGCTCCCGAATTGGCGGTGTCGGTGCAGTCGGCATGGAGCGGTAAGGTGGATCTTGCCCTGGGCAACGTGGTGGGCAGCAATATCTTCAATGTCCTGTTCATTCTCGGGCTATCGGCGCTGATCGCCCCGCTGCTGGTGGCGCAGCAGTTGATCCGGCAGGAGGTGCCGATCATGATCGGCACCTCGCTGCTGCTGTTTGCCCTGGCTTGGGACGGCGGGATATCCCGTTACGACGCGGCCTTGTTGTTCTGTTTGATGCTGGCTTACACCGGGTTCCTGATCCGGCAAAGCCGCC
>JAABQX010000071.1 GCA_011391215.1 Rhodocyclaceae bacterium | reverse complement strand
TGGCACAGGCGCTTGAGATTCCGGCGCTGCCCGTGCATCACCTCGAAGGCCACCTGCTCTCGCCGCTGCTTTCCCGCGATCCGGCACAATTCCCCTTCATCGCCCTGCTGGTTTCTGGCGGACACACGCAGATCATGTGCGTAACGCAAGTGGGCGCTTACGAGCTGATGGGCGAATCGCTCGACGATGCCGCCGGCGAGGCCTTCGACAAGACCGCGCAACTGCTCGGCCTCGGCTATCCCGGCGGACCGGCGCTGGCGCAGCTCGCCGAAACAGGCAAACCAGGTCGCTTCAAGCTGCCGCGCCCGATGCTCAACAGTGGCGATTTCAGCTTCAGCTTTTCCGGCCTCAAGACCGCCGTGCTGACCGCCGTGCGAGAAGTGGAAAATGCGCGCCCGCTCTCTGAGCAGGACAAGGCCGATCTTGCCGCCGAGTTTCAGGAGGCCGCCACCGAAGTGCTGGCGACCAAGGCCTTGGCGGCGTGCCGCCAGCGCCGACTTGCCACCTTGGTCGTCGCCGGCGGCGTCGGCGCCAACCGGCGGCTGCGGCTGCGGCTGGACGAGGCGGCGCAGAAACAGTACGTCCGCGTCTGCTATCCGGAAACAGAATTGTGCACCGACAACGGCGCGATGATCGCCTTCGCCGGCGCGCAACGTCTATTGGCCGGCGGCTACGATGTGGCGCAAGAACGCGGCCGCCATGGCGGCTTCGCGGTGCGGCCGCGCTGGCCGCTTCAAGTCCTTTAAGCCGTTTTTTTGCCGCTGCCGATGCGGCTTTCGGTACCGGCAATCAGGCGCTGGATGTTGGCCTTGTGGCGCATGATCAGCAACAGGCACATGACGATAATGACGATAGATACTGCGCCGACGCCATGCCGAGCCAGCGCCAGCGCGGGCGCCACACACGCGGCCACCAGTGCGGCAAGTGAAGAATAACGGGTGATCGCGGCAGTGGCCGCCCAGGTAATCACCGCGCCAAGCGCGATCCAGCCATCCAGACCGATCAAGACGCCGATAGCCGTGGCGACGCCCTTGCCGCCTTTGAAGCGCAGGAAGATGGGGAACAGGTGGCCAAGGAATGCTGCCAATCCGACCCATGCAATCGCCGTCCCGCCAGCGCCGACTTTTCCGGCCAGCCACATGGCGAACCAGCCTTTAGCCGCATCGCCCAGCAGCGTAAGAACCGCAGCGGCCTTGTTGCCGGTGCGCAGCACATTCGTCGCGCCAGGATTGCCCGAGCCGAAGCTGCGCGGGTCGGCAAGGCCGAAGGCCTTCGAGACGATCACCGCGAATGGCAGCGAGCCGATCAGGTAACCGAGCGCTAGGTAAATGAAAAGGGTTTCCATAGAATGGCCGGCATTCTAAACGAGGCTTGCCCCATGGATTTCATCTTCATCGAAGACATGCGCGTCGAGGCGCACGTCGGCATCTACGACCGCGAACGCGCCGCGCCGCAGACGCTGGACCTAACATTGACCTTCGGCGTGCCCGACGAGGCTGCGCAGGACGACGATATCGCCAAGACCATCGACTACGCCGTGGTGATCCAGCGCGTGCGCGATGAACTTGCGGCGCGCCATTTCAACCTGCTGGAAACGCTGGGCGAATACCTCATCGGCCTGCTGCTCGACGAGTTCCGCGCACCCTGGGTCAAGGTATCGATCGCCAAGGTGGGCATTGCGCGCGGAGTGAAACGGGTTGGGGTGCAGATCGAAAGAGCCCGGGGCCAGTAAATCTACGCCTGTCCGCACTCCACGATCTTCGGCTGCAATACCCGCAGAATGTCATGTGGATGCACGCCGACGAGATAGCCGCGTTGCCCGCCGTTGATGTAGATCAGCGGCAGATCGAGGATACTTTTTTCCAGGCAGACCGGCAGCTTCTTCTTGGTCCCGAAGGGTGAACAGCCGCCGACCAGATAACCAGTATGGCGATGGGCGTCGTCTTCGGTGCAGGGGGCGATTTTCTTCACGCCGAACTGGCGCGCCAACTCCTTGGTGGAGACCTTGCGGTCACCATGCATCAGCACCAGCAGCGGCTTTTTGTCCTCGTCTTCCATCACCAGCGTCTTAACCACGGCGTGCTCGGCGACGTTCAGTTCGCGGGCCGACACTTTCGTGCCGCCATGTTCCTCGTAGTTATAGAGATGGTTGGAATGGGCGATGCGGTTGTGTTTCAGGAACTGCGTCGCGGGCGTTTCGGGTGGGTGGTTTTCGGTTCTCATGATGTTAACCTCGTGGATGATGCGTCGTGTGCAACTCCTTCAATCTTGCACGTGCTACGTGAGTGTAGACCTGCGTCGTCGAAATGTCAGTGTGGCCGAGCAGCAGTTGCACCACGCGCAGGTCGGCGCCGTGATTGAGCAGGTGGGTGGCGAAGGCATGGCGCAGCACGTGGGGCGAAATGCGCGCGGCGGGAATGCCTGCAGCTTGGGCGTGCTTCTTGATGAGCGTCCAGGCCATCTGGCGCGTCATGCCGGTATTTGTGCTGTTCTTGCGGCCGGTGACGAAGATGAAATCCGAAGCCTGACCCTTCAGCACTGCCGGGCGGCCTTCCCTGAGCCAGCGTGTCAGCCAGTCGGCCGCGACTTCGCCCATCGGTACCAACCGTTCCTTGCTGCCCTTGCCGAAGGTGCGCACCACGCGGTCGTCGAGACTGACGGAAAACAGCTTCAGGCCGACCAGTTCCGAGACGCGCAGGCCTGTGGCGTAGAGCAGCTCGAACATGGCGCGGTCGCGCAGGCCGAGTGGCGTCGCGATATCCGGTGCGGCGAGCAGATCCTCGACGTTCTTTTCAGACAGGGTCTTGGGAAAGCGTTCGCCGGCAACCGGCGCCTGGATGTTCAGCAGCGGATCTGCCGTTATGCGGCCTTGCTCGATCAGCCAACGGTAGAAGCGGCGCAAAGCGGCCTGCAAACGGCGCAGGGTGGCGGGACGAACTTTTTCTGCACGCGTATGCAGGAAGGCGAGGTAGCCATCGATATCCGCTTCGGTGGCGGCCGGGAGATCAATATTGCGCTCGGCAAGCCAATGGGAAAACAACGCAAGATCGGAACGGTAGGCGGCCAGCGTGTTTTTCGCCAGCCCGTCGGCAAGCCAGAGGGCGTCGATGAACTCATCCAGCTGCGGGCTACTGGATTCCTTCATGATGCAGCAGCCAGCGCTTGGCCTCGAGCAGAAAACCGCCGCGCTGGCGGGAGAAACCACCCAGGTCGCCGCTGGCCGCGATGACGCGGTGACAGGGCACGACAATCGGGTAAGGATTGGCGCCGCAGGCGGCGCCCACGGCACGCGGGCTGCTCTTCAGTGTTTCAGCAAGCTCGCCATAGCTGCGCGTTTGGCCGGTGGGAATCGCGGAGATTGCCGCCCAGACGCGTTGCTGGAAGGCCGTGCCGGCCGGCGCGAGCGGCAGATTGAACGCGAAAGCCCGATCCTTCAGATAGCCGCGCAGCTGGCGTACGGCCGCTTGCGCCAACGGCTGACGGCCACCCCGCTCGTCGCAGGGTTCGAGAAAATCGATGGCGACGATGGCGTCACCGTCGCTGCAGATGCCGAGGGAAAACCCCGGAAAAGTCACGATGGCGTCGTAGTCGGCGGCGCCGGGATGCTCCATGGTTGCGTCGCTCATGCTCTTACCTCACCGTTGCCGAAAACGATCCACTTCTGGGAGGTCAGCCCTTCCAGGCCAACCGGACCGCGTGCATGAAACTTGTCGGTCGAGATGCCAATTTCGGCACCGAGACCATACTCGAAACCATCGGCGAAGCGCGTCGAAGCATTCACCATCACCGAACTTGAATCGACTTCACGCAGGAAGCGCATGGCGCGCGTGTAGTCCTCGGTGACGATAGTCTCGGTATGCGCCGACGAGTACTGGTTGATGTGGGCGATGGCCTCATCGACATCGGCCACCACCTTGCAGGAGATGATGGCGGCGAGGTACTCGGTGTAGTAATCCTCTTCAGTCGCCGCCTTGGCCTGCGGCACCAGTGCCTGCGTCTCGGCGCAGCCGCGAATCTCGACACCCTTGGCGGTCAGCATCGCGCATAAAGTCGGCGCCAGCGAGACGGCAACTGGGCGCGCAATCAACAAGGATTCGGCGGTGTTGCAGGTGCCGAGGCGTTGCGTCTTGGCGTTTTCGAGAATCTTCAGCGCCTTGGCGGCATCGGCGGATGCGTCGATATAGACGTGACAGTTGCCGTCGAGGTGTTTGATGACCGGCACTTTCGCTTCCTTCGAGATCCGCTCGATCAACCCTTTGCCGCCGCGCGGCACGATCACGTCGACATATTCCGGCATGGCGACGAGATGGCCGACAGCGGCGCGGTCGGTGGTTTCGATCACTTGCACCGCCGTTTCCGGCAGCCCGGCAGCGGCGAGGCCAGTACGTACGCTGGCGGCGATGGCCTGGTTGCAGCGGATCGCTTCCTTGCCGCCGCGCAGGATGGCCGCGTTGCCCGACTTGAGGCAGAGCGCCGCCGCATCTGCCGTGACGTTGGGACGCGCTTCGTAGATGATGCCGACCACACCGAGCGGCACGCGCATGCGGCCGACCTGAATGCCGGTCGGGCGAAATTTCATGTCGGTAATCTCGCCGATCGGGTCGGGCAGCGTGGCAACCTGTTCGAGACCTTGCGCCATCGCTTCGACACCCTTGGCGGTCAACGTCAGACGATCGAGCATGGCGGCTTCCAGGCCGTTGGCGCGCGCCTCGGCGACATCTTCGGCATTGGCGGCAAGCAGTTCGTCGCGGCGGGCGCGGATGTCTGCCGCCATCGCCAGCAGCGCGGCGTTCTTGGCGGCAGTGCTGGCCTTGGCCATCTGGCGCGAGGCGGCGCGGGCTGCCTGGCCGAGGTTCTGCATGTAGGTTGCAATGTCCAAATGAGTGTTCATGCGGCAGTTTTTGTCAGTCTCAAGGCAAGTTGCAGGAACTCGTCCCAGAGATCACCGGTGGCGAGACCCTTGATGATGCGATCAATCCGCGCCGCTTGCAAGAGCGCCGGACGAATGGTGCGGGTACGCGCTTCCATGGTCAGCGCCCATAACACCAGCGGCGGAGCGGCCTCCTCGGCGCGCAGACCTTCCAGCGTGCGGGCGCAGCGTGCGGTATCGCGTGCTTGCAAGGCGGTGCGCAAGTCGTCGATGTCGTAGCGCGCAACGTTCAGCACGGCAGCCGACACCTGCGCCAGGGTGAGCACACCGGGCGGATGCAGCAAGCCAAGCTTCTGGATTTCCTGGTGCGCGGCGAGCAGATTGCCTTCGACATGCAGCGCGATGAATTCAAGCGCTTCGGGCACGGCGGATTGTTGCTGGGCGGCAAGGCGGCGCGCGATCCATTGCGGAAGCTGGGTGAGTGACGGCGCCAGGCATTCGATGGCGACGCCGGCATTCACGAGGGCAGTAAACCAGGCGGCTTTTTTCGCCCGCCAGTCCATCTCGGGCAGGGTAATCAAAGTCAAGACATCGGCGGGAGGTGACTTGCAATAACGCTGCAGTGCTTCACCGCCATCGCGCCCGGGCTTGCCGGTGGGGATGCGCAAATCGACCAGCGTGCGGCCGCCGAACAGCGACATGTTGCCGGATGCCTGGAACAACTCTTCCCAGCGAAATGCCGGTGTGACGACCAGCACGTTGCGTTCATCGTAGCCGCTGGCGCGGGCGGCGGCGCGCAGCGCATCACCGGCCTCGATCGTCAGTAACGGGTCATCGCCATGCAGCACATAGAGCGGCTGCAGCGGTTTTTCGAGATGGCTGGAAAGCTGCTCCGGGCGCAGTTGCACGGCGCGCTCAAATCTTTGACTTTTGCTTGATGGCTGCCAGGCGACGTAGCAACTGCATCACCATATCTTCCTGCATTTCTTTCCAGATCATGCCTTCTTCCGCTTCCTTGGCAAAAATGTACGCATCATCAAAGGTCATGGCACGTTGCAAAATGATCTGGTTGGCCGGCACAAGTTCCTTGCCGCCCGCATCCTGGATCTTGTAAACGAAGGTTCGCGTCAGCTGGTATTCCCGCACCAGACCCGTGCCGCTCAAGGACAGGATGCTCTTGACCTGGGTGTTGCCCAGAATGACAAGCGTGGCCTGCGCCTCTTTGGCATCAGTGATGACGCGTGTTTGCGACGTTGCCTCGATGCCGCGCTTGATCTGAAAATACAGCTCGCTGTTTTCCGGCAGGCCGAGGTAGAGGGTGTCCCACGGCAAGCTGTAACTGCCACGTAACTGGAAGCCGCAGGCGGTCAGCGATATGACAAGAAGGATGGCAAGAAACCTGCGCATGAGACTTCCTTGGTTCAAATAACAATATTGACCAGACGACCGGGAACGACGATGACCTTCTTCGCCGGCTTGCCCTCCATGAATTTCTGTGCGGCTTCCGAGGCCACGGCTATCGCCTCGATCGCCATCCTGTCAGCGCCGACTTTTACCTTGATGCTGCCACGCAGCTTGCCATTCACCTGCAGTACCAGTTCCTCCTCGTCCTGCACCAGCGCGGCGTCTAGCGGCTCGGGCCAGGCAGCGGCAAGAATATCGGGGCCATAGCCGAGTTCGCTCCACAGCGCGTGCGTGATGTGCGGGGCGATGGGGGAAAGTACGCGTAGCAGGATTGACAAGCCTTCACGTGCATGCGGGTCGGCCGGCGCCTTCTCCAGTGCGTTGAGCATTTTCATGCAGGCCGACGCAACGGTGTTGAATTGCAGCTTGCCAAGGTCGTAGTTAGCCTGCTTGAGCAGCAGGTGAATCTCTCTACGCAAACCACCCGCTGCGCTGGTGGCCGATTGGTTTTTCAGTGCATGTCCGAACGCCCAGACACGCTTCATGAAACGGTAGGCGCCTTCGACGCCGGAATCCGACCATTCCAGCGTTTGCTCCGGCGGTGCGGCGAACATCATGAAGAAACGTGCGGTATCGGCGCCGTACTGTTCGATCAGCGCCTGCGGATCGACGCCGTTGCGCTTCGACTTCGACATGGTGCCGATGCCGCCATAGTCGATGGTACTGCCGTCGGACTTGAGCGTCGCACCCGTGACATGCCCGGCCTCGCTACGCACCAGATCGACCTCCTCGGGCGCGAAATATTCGATGCCGCCCTTCGCGGTGCGCCGGCTGAAGATATGGTTCAGCACCATGCCCTGCGTGAGCAGGTTGGCGAAGGGCTCGTCGTACTTCACCAGTCCGAGCGTACGCATCACCTTGGTCCAGAAGCGCGAGTAAAGCAGATGCAGGATGGCGTGTTCGATACCACCGATGTACTGGTCGACAGGCATCCAGTAGTTGGTGCGCTCATCCACCATCGTGGCGGAATCGGGCGCACAGTAGCGTGCGTAGTACCAGCTCGAATCGACGAAGGTATCCATCGTGTCGGTTTCGCGCCTGGCGCTTTTTCCACACCTGGGGCAGGTGCAGGCGAGAAAGTCTTCACGGCGGTTGAGCGGATTGCCAGCACCGTCGGGCACGCAATCTTCAGGCAACACCACGGGCAGCTGATCGTCAGGCACGGGCACCGAACCACAGGCAGCGCAATGAATGATGGGGATCGGGCAGCCCCAGTAACGCTGGCGCGAAACGCCCCAGTCGCGCAGGCGGAACTGCACCTTCTTTTCACCCAAACTCTTCGCAGCAAGATCAGCGGCGATGGCGTCGACGGCGGCAGCATAGTTCAGCCCGTCGTACTTGCCGGAATTGACACAGACGCCGTTCTGCTTGTCGGCATACCAATCCTGCCAGCCATCCAACGAGAAGGTTTGTCCTTCGACGCTGATCACCTGCGTGATGGGCAGGCCATATTTCTTGGCGAAGGCGAAGTCACGCTCGTCGTGCGAGGGCACGCCCATCACCGCACCGTCGCCATAGCTCATCAGCACATAGTTGCCGACCCAGATTTCGACTTGCTTACCTGTAAGCGGGTGCTCGACGAAGATGCCGGTCGGCATGCCCTTCTTTTCCATGGTCGCCATGTCGGCTTCCATGACCGAGCCGTGCTTGCATTCGTCAATGAAGGCGGCGAGTTCAGGATTGTTCTGCGCGGCATGCGTCGCCAGCGGATGCTCGGCGGCGACGGCGCAGAAGGTGACGCCCATGATGGTGTCGGCGCGGGTCGTGAAGACCCAGAGCTGGCCTTTTTCACCGTCAAGCTCGTAGGGAAACGCGAAGCGCACGCCGGTACTCTTGCCGATCCAGTTGGCCTGCATGGTTTTCACGCGCTCGGGCCAGCCGGGCAGCGTATCCAGCGCGGACAACAGTTCGTCGGCGTATTGCGTGATGCCAAGGTAGTAACCGGGGATCTCGCGCTTCTCGACGATGGCGCCGGTGCGCCAGCCGCGGCCTTCGATGACCTGCTCGTTGGCCAGCACGGTCTGATCCACCGGGTCCCAGTTCACCACTTGCGTCTTTTTGTAGGCGATGCCTTTTTCCAGCATGCGCAGGAACAGCCACTGGTTCCACTGGTAGTACTCGGGTCGGCAGGTCGCCAGCTCGCGTTCCCAGTCGAGGGCGAAACCCAGCGACTGGAGCTGCTTTTTCATGTAGGCGATGTTGTCGTAGGTCCACTGCGCCGGCGGCACATTGTTCTGGATCGCTGCGTTCTCGGCGGGCAGGCCGAAGGCATCCCACCCCATCGGTTGCATGACGTTGTAGCCGCGCATCTTGTGCGAGCGCGTGAGCACATCGCCGATCGTGTAGTTGCGCACATGGCCCATGTGCAGCTTGCCCGACGGATAGGGAAACATCGACAGGCAGTAATATTTCGGCTTGCCGGCATCTTCGCTAACGTTAAAGGCGCGCGTGTCGCGCCAGTGCGTCTGCGCGGCCTGCTCGATGTCGTTGGGTTGGTATTTTTCCTGCATGGCCGGGGGGCAATTCGCGTGTTCGCGTATTCAACAATAGGGCGCCAAATTATACGCGCGCACCCTCCCGGCGCTGCTTTAGCCGAGTTGGAGAGGCTTCACAGAACGCCAACCGCGCACGCTGTTCAAGGTCAGCGTATCGAGCACGGCGAGCGGTGCCTGCCAGAGCCGGTTGTACAGGCGCGTCCAGCGCCGCCAGCCGAAGGAAGCGGCATCTTCACGCAGTCTTTCCGCCGCCACCAGCTCGAGCAGCCGGTCCATCGCTGCAGACCAATAGGCGTGGGTATCCATTTCACCAGTGAGATGGGCGGCATGGCGCTGCGCGGCGTGCCAGAGCACTTCGGCGCGGGACAGGGGAATGCCGGCTTTTTTGGCCAGCCAGGGCAGGAG
>JAABQX010000070.1 GCA_011391215.1 Rhodocyclaceae bacterium | reverse complement strand
AAGCGACGCCTTTTCGGGTGCCAACGCGGCCTGAGAAACCGGCCGCCCGCCACGCACCCTCCCTGGAGGCGCTGCCCAGCGTCAAGCTGCAAAAGGCTCTGGCCGATGCCGGATTGGCTTCCCGTCGCGAAATCGAGGAGTGGATTGCCCAGGGGCGTGTGATCGTGAATGGCGAGTCGGCACATCTGGGGCAGCGCATCGTTGCTACCGACAAAGTCAAAGTGGGTGGCCGTCTCGTGAATCTCCATTTTTCCGAGCGCGTGCCACGTGTCCTGCTCTACCACAAGCCCGAGGGTGAGATTGTCTCGCGCGATGATCCACAGGGAAGGCCTAGTGTTTTCAATGCGTTGCCACGTCTGCGCGGTGGGCGCTGGATCGCCATTGGCCGTCTTGACTTCAATTCCTGTGGTCTTCTGCTGTTTACGACCGAAGGCGCCCTGGCCAACCGGCTGATGCATCCGCGCTACGGCATTGACCGTGAATACGCAGTCCGTGTCCTGGGCGAGGTGAACGAGGCTGCTGTCCGTCAACTTACCGAGGGCATCGAACTCGAGGATGGTCCGGCAAAGTTCATCCGCATGCGGCCGGCCGGCGGGGAGGGGGCCAACCATTGGTACAACGTTACCCTCGATGAAGGGCGCAACCGTGAAGTGCGACGCATGTTTGAAGCGGTCGGTGTCACGGTCAGCCGTCTGATGCGCGTCCGTTATGGCCCCATTGTGTTGCCGCCCAGTCTGAAACGCGGGCAGAACCTCGAATTGACACCGGATGAGGTCAAGCTGCTCCTGAAAAGCCTGAAGGGTGAGGAGGAGGGCCCGAAGTCGGCGGCCTGAGCCTGACGCGCGGACTCGTTTGGCGGTTTACTTCGCACTGCTATCTCCTATATAATCATCGGCTTTCCGGATGTTTGCGGGTTTGGCCGTGGAGATTCGGGCTAGAAGCAAAAGAAATGGGCAGTTTGCCCATTTTTTATTTGTGGCGTCGGATAGGTTGAAACGAAAACAATTGGGCGTATGGCGAATCTTCAGGCAGTGATCGAGCAGACGGTGACAGGGTTGGGATATGAGCTCGTAGATTTCGAGACGAGCCCGCGTGCGCGCCTGCTGCGGGTCTTTATCGACCGATTGCCAGTGCCTGTAGCAGATGAAGTACTGGCAACTGAGACTGTCAGCGCCGTGACGGTAGAGGATTGCGCTACGGTCAGCCATCAATTGACACGGGTTTTCACCGTCGAGAATATCGACTATGACCGGCTCGAGGTTTCCTCGCCCGGCATGGATCGCCCACTAAAAAAGCCTACAGATTACCAA
This sequence comes from Rhodocyclaceae bacterium, assembly GCA_011391215.1. Lineage (GTDB taxonomy): Bacteria > Pseudomonadota > Gammaproteobacteria > Burkholderiales > Rhodocyclaceae > Sulfuricystis. Next base: position 55,678 of record JAABQX010000070.1, on the reverse strand, counting down.
CGCTTCGTCGGCCATGAGTTGCAGATGAAGTTGCGTATTCCAGAGGGAACGCAGCGTAACTTTTCCGGTGTGATCCTCGGAGTGGCCGAAGATACCTTGCGCCTCAAGGTGGGGGAGGACGAGCGTGAATTTGCGCTCGAAAATATTGAAAAGGCACGCCTGGTGCCGAAGTTTTCCAAATGATTTCAACGAATATCTAAGCGGGAGATTGAAATGAGTCGCGAATTGCTGCTGTTAGTCGATGCTCTGGCGCGGGAAAAGAACGTCGACAAGGACATCGTTTTTGGTGCCCTCGAACTCGCGCTTGCCTCGGCGACCAAGAAGCGCATCCACGACGAAGCCGATGTGCGCGTCGAGATCGACCGCGAAACCGGAATACATGAAGCGTTTCGCCGCTGGCTGGTACTCGACGACGAAGAGGTGGAGATTCCTGCCCAGCAAATCGGCCTGACCGAGGCCCGCGAGCAGGTAGCCGATGTGCAGCTCGACGAATATATCGAGGAAGCACTCGAGCCGATCGACTTTGGCCGCATCGGCGCCCAGGCCGCCAAGCAGGTGATCCTGCAAAAGATTCGCGACGCCGAACGGGAACAAATACTGAACGATTTTTTGGAGCGCAAGGAGCATCTGGTTACCGGCACCATCAAGCGCATGGAGCGCGGCAACGCTATCGTCGAAGCCGGACGCATCGAGGCGTTGCTGCCCCGCGACCAGATGATCCCGAAGGAGAATCTGCGCCCCGGCGACCGTGTACGCGCCTGGTTGATGAAAATTGACCGCAGTGCCCGTGGTCCGCAACTGATCCTGTCGCGTACCGCACCGCAGTTCATCATGAAATTGTTCGAGCTCGAAGTACCTGAAATTGAAGATGGGTTGCTCGAGATCAAATGTGCCGCCCGCGATCCCGGCGTGCGCGCCAAGATTGGCGTCAAATCGAACGACCCGCGTGTCGATCCGATTGGTACTTGTGTCGGCATGCGCGGCTCCCGCGTGACGGCCGTGACCAACGAACTGTCCGGAGAGCGAGTCGATATCGTGCTTTGGTCGGCCGATCCGGCCCAATTCGTGATCGGCGCGCTGGCGCCGGCGGAGGTGAATTCCATTGTTGTCGATGAAGAAAAGCACAGCATGGACGTGGTGGTGGATGAGGCCAATCTCGCCATTGCCATCGGCCGTAGTGGCCAGAACGTGCGTCTTGCCTCCGAACTGACGGGTTGGACGATCAACCTGATGACGGTTGACGAGTCGCAGGAGAAACAGCAGAAGGAGACTGCAAGTTCCCGCCAGTTGTTCATGGAAAAGCTGGATGTGGACGAGGAGGTCGCCGAAATTCTTGTTCAGGAAGGTTTCTCGACGCTCGAGGAAATTGCCTACGTGCCGCTTGCCGAAATGCTCGAAATAGAATCTTTCGACGAGGCAACGGTCAATGAGTTGCGTGATCGTGCCCGGAATATTTTATTGACTGAAGCGATCGTCAATGAAGAGGAACTGGAAAAGGTTGCAGACGATCTGCTCAATCTCGACGGCATGGACCGGCCGTTGGCTGCGAAACTCGCCAGGCACGAGATTATCGATCGCGAAGGTCTGGCCGACTTGGCCGTGGATGAATTGATGGAATTGACGAATATCGACGAGGAGCGGGCCAAGGCATTGATTACGGTCGCGCGTGCTCACTGGTTCGCCGAAGAAAATCAGTAAGGAGGCGATATGTCAGCCCAAATGAGCGTTGCACAATTTGCCGCGGAGCTGAAAATGCCTCCGCTGGCGTTGATCGAGCAGCTTGCCAAGGCCGGTGTGGCCAAGCAGGCAAGTAACGATACGCTGACCGAACAGGATAAAACTCGCCTGCTTGAATTTTTGCGCAAGTCGCATGGCGAGACGGTGCCTAAGGCCAAGATAACGCTGACCCGCAAGCAGACCTCGGAGATCAAGTCTGCCGACTCCTCCGGCAAAGCGCGCACTATTCAAGTCGAGGTCCGCAAGAAACGTACTTTCGTCAAGCGTGATGCCGACGCGGCAGTGGAGATTCCCCCTGAGCCGATAGTGGAGCCGGTCGTTGAAGTACCGGTCGAAACGGTGGTGGAAGTACCGGTCGAGCCCGTCATCGTCACTCCAGTCGAAACGGTGGTCGAAGTGCCGGTCGAAATTGAGGCGCCGGCAGTGCCAAGAATCGCTGTGCCTGTTGTCGATGCGGCGCAGACCGCTATCCGTGAGCAAGAAGCGCGTCGCCATGCCAGGCTTTCGGACATTCAGGCTGCCGAACTGAAGGAAAAAGTGGCAAGGCAGGAACGGGAAGCTCGTGCCCGTGCCGAGGCGGAGACCCGTTTAATCCAGCAACAGGCGCAAACCGAAGCGGCAGCTGTTCAGGCTGGTACCATGCCGGCGTCCGCTGATGCCGCTGGTGCGGGTGTTTCTGGTACTTTGCACAAGCCGACCGGCAAGCCAGGGGAATCGGCCCGCAAAGGTGATAAAAAAACTGATGCCAAGCCGGCTGCCGGATTGAAGAGCGAGGCTGACCGCAACCGCCGTGGCGGTATCAAGACACGTGGCGATACCGGTGGCGGGACGGCCGGATGGCGTGGCGGACCGAAGCAGGGTGGCCGCCATGGCCGCCATCATGTAGAGGAGCGTGCCGCACCGCAACCCGTTGAACAGGTAGTGCGTGAAGTGCATGTGCCCGAAACCATTTCTGTTGCCGATCTGGCTCATAAGATGTCGGTCAAGGCCACCGAGGTCATCAAGACCTTGATGAAGATGGGCATGATGGTCACCATCAACCAACATCTGGACCAGGAAACGGCGATGATCGTTGTCGAAGAACTGGGCCATAAGGCGCATGCCGCCAAGCTTGACGACCCTGACGCTTTCCTTGATGTTGAGGGCCCCGAACAGCGGGATGTCGAGTTCCTGCCACGTGCGCCCGTAGTTACTGTCATGGGTCACGTAGACCACGGCAAGACTTCCCTGCTTGACTATATCCGCCGTGCCAAGGTTGCTGCCGGCGAGGCGGGCGGCATTACCCAGCACATTGGTGCCTACCACGTCGAAACGCCGCGCGGCATGGTGACATTCCTCGATACGCCTGGCCACGCGGCCTTCACGGCGATGCGCGCACGCGGTGCCAAGGCGACCGACATCGTGATTCTGGTGGTAGCGGCTGATGACGGCGTGATGCCCCAGACGAAAGAAGCCATCCATCATGCCAAGGCGGCCAATGTGCCGCTGGTGGTGGCGATGAACAAGATCGACAAGCCGGATGCCAACCCGGAGCGCCTGCGTCAGGAGTTGGTCGTCGAAGGCGTCGTACCCGAGGAGTTCGGTGGTGACGTGCCTTTCGTCGCCGTTTCAGCCAAAACAGGGCAGGGTATCGATACCTTGCTGGAAAATCTTCTCTTGCAGGCGGAGGTGCTTGAGCTCAAAGCGCCCAAAGATACGCTGGCAAAGGGTCTCGTCATCGAGGCGCGACTCGACAAGGGCAAGGGCCCGGTAGCGACCGTACTGGTGCAGTCGGGTACGCTGAAACGTGGTGACGTGCTGTTGTGCGGTCAGGTGTTCGGTCGCGTGCGGGCGATGCTTGACGCAACCGGCCGTCCGGTGGATGAGGCCGGCCCGTCGATCCCTGTCGAGATTCAGGGTCTGTCGGATGTGCCCGCTGCCGGTGACGAGGCGATGGCGCTGGCGGACGAACGCAAGGCGCGGGAGATTGCGCTGTTCCGGCAAGGCAAGTTCCGTGATGTACGGCTGGCCAAGCAACAGGCGGCAAAACTCGAGAACATGTTCGAACAGATGGGCGAGGGCGAGACGAAGATGCTGCCGCTCATCATCAAGGCCGACGTGCAGGGTTCGCAGGAAGCCCTGGCGCAATCGCTCACCAAGCTGTCGACCAGCGAGGTCAAGGTCAATGTGATTCACGCGGGCGTTGGTGGCATTTCTGAGTCAGACGTCAATCTGGCGCAGGCATCCAAGGCGGTCATCATCGCTTTCAACACGCGCGCTGATGCCGGTGCCCGCAAGGCGGCCGAGAACTTCGGTGTCGATATTCGCTACTACACCATCATCTATGAAGCCGTAGATGAGGTGAAAGCGGCCATGTCCGGCATGCTGACGCCCGAAAAGCGCGAGAACATGCTCGGTACGGTCGAGATTCGTCAGGTTTTCCGTGTTCCCAAGGTGGGTGCGGTAGCCGGCTGCATGGTGTTGTCCGGCGTCGTCAAGCGCGGTGCCCATGTGCGATTGCTGCGCGACAACGTCGTCATCCACAGCGGCGAACTTGAGTCACTCAAACGCTTCAAGGATGATGCACGCGAGGTGCGGGAAGGTTTCGAGTGCGGTCTGTCATTGAAGAATTTCAACGACATCAATGAAGGCGACCAACTCGAAGTATTCGAGATTCAGGAAGTCGCCCGCTCCCTGTGATGAATTGGTAAAAAGTCGGCGATGGCGACACGGCAATCCAGCGCGCATGGCTTTGCGCGTACCGACCGCATTACCGAGCAGATCCGTCGCGATCTCTCGGAATTGCTGCGGCAGGTGAAAGATCCGCGCGTGGCGCATTTGTTGCCGCTTGTGACCATCACGGACGTGGAAATTACCGCCGATTACACCCACGCCAAGGTTTTTTACACATCGCTTGCGGAAGCGGATCGCGCAGCAGAAATTGCCAAGGGACTGAAGCAAGCCGCCGGCTTTTTGCGGCGAGAACTTGGCCGGCGCTTGCGCATTCATCATATCCCCGAGCTGCACTTTACTTTCGATGCCTCCGTCGAGCGCGGCACACGCCTGTCGCGCCTGATCGATGAGGTTGTGGCTGCCGACGCGGTGGCCGACAACCGGGAGCAATGAACGCACCAAGACGCCCGCCACGCCGCAAGGTCGATGGCGTGTTGCTGCTGGATAAGCCGCTTGGCATGTCGTCGAATGCCGCCCTGCAGCAGGCGCGACGCTTGTTCAATGCTGCCAAGGCTGGCCATACAGGTACGCTTGATCCCTTGGCGACTGGTCTGCTGCCTTTGTGTTTCGGTGAGGCGACCAAGTTTGCCGGGGAATTACTCGATGCCGACAAGGCTTATCTTGCCACGCTGCGCTTGGGTATTGTCACCGACACGGCGGATGCTGAAGGCCAAGTGTTGGCTACCCGTCCGGTCACGTCCGGAGAAGCCGAGGTGCGCTCCCTCTTGCCGCGCTTCCTCGGCGTCCAGCAACAGGTGCCGCCGATGTATTCGGCACTCAAGCGTGACGGACGGCCGCTTTATGAGTTGGCGCGGCAGGGCATCGAAGTTGAGCGCAGCCCGAGGGAAATTACCATCCACGCGCTCGAATTCAGTGCCTGGGCGGGTGACCGTTTTGATCTAACAGTCTCCTGTAGCAAGGGGACCTATATTCGTACCCTGGCCGCCGATATTGGTGAAGCCCTGGGATGTGGTGCACATTTGGCTGCGCTTCGGCGCACTCGCGTCGGTACGCTGAATGTTTCCAGTGCGTTGACGCTCGATCACATCGAGGCGTTTGCACCACACCAGCGGGATATCCTGCTGATGCCCCCCGATGGTTTGCTGGCCAACGTACCGCTTGTCGAACTGAACGATGAGGAGGTCGCGCGCGTCATGCTCGGCCAAGCCATTCGCCGCGCGGATGAGGGGGTGCTCCGTTGCCGGCTTGCCGGCCCGCAAGGTTTCATCGGTCTCGGTGAAATATCCAGCGATGGGTGGTTGTACCCCAAGCGTCTCCTCGCAACGGTTTCTGCCTCCGAGAGGGTAGCAAATACAGCGATTGCTGATTGAGTAATTCGGGTGGTGGAGGGTATAATCCGCCCCCTCGTTGCCAAGCGGCGAGAGGTTTTCTTCCGTAGGCGCATTGCTCTATCAAACCGGGGCGGCGCCTGTTTTCCAATTAGCGTTTGAAAGAAAGTCATATGGCCATATCCACCGCCGCCAAGGCGAAAATTGTTACCGATTACCAACGTGCCCAGGGCGATACCGGTTCCCCCGAGGTGCAAGTTGCATTGCTCACCGCACGCATCAATGACCTGACAGGTCATTTCAAAGAACACGTCAAAGACCACCATTCCCGCCGTGGGCTGCTCAAGATGGTGAGTCAGCGTCGCAAGATGCTCGACTATCTTAAGAGCAGGAACATCGACAGCTACCGTGCGCTGATCGAGCGTCTTGGGCTGCGCAAGTAATACTGCCGGATCGCGCCGTGCGCGTATACCGACTGCTATGCCGGCTCAGCCCAAGGTTGTGCCGGTTTTCTTTTGAGAGGAATCCGTTGTGCTAACACCCATCAAGAAAAGCTTTGCCTACGGCGCGCATACTGTGACGCTGGAAACTGCCGAGATCGCCCGCCAGTCAACCGGCGCCGTGATGGTTAACGTCGATGACACCGTGATACTGGCAACCGTGGTTGCCAAGGATGATGCCAAGGCGGGTCAGGACTTTTTCCCCCTGACAGTCGATTACGTAGAAAAAGTCTATGCAGCAGGCCGCATCCCCGGTGGCTTTTTCAAACGTGAAGGTCGCCCCTCCGAAAAGGAAATTTTGACCTCGCGCCTGATCGACCGCCCGATCCGCCCGCTGTTTCCGGAAGGCTTCTACAACGAAGTCCAGGTCATCATTCACGTGCTCTCGAGCAACCCGGAAGTCGATCCCGATATTCCCGCGATGCTTGGCGCTTCTGCCGCACTGGCGATCTCCGGTATTCCCTTCGATGGCCCGATTGGCGCTGCCCGTGTCGGCTACATCGACGGCCAGTACATTCTCAACCCCACCTTCAGCCAACTGGTTGATAGCCAACTTAACCTCGTGGTTGCCGGTACCGCATCGGCCGTGTTGATGGTCGAGTCGGAAGCGCAGCAATTGTCCGAAGAAATCATGCTCGGTGCCGTGGTGTTTGGTCACGACCAGATGCAGACTGCCATCAAGGTCATCAATGAACTGGTCGAACTTGCCGGCAAGCCCGAATGGAACTGGCAGCCGCCAGCCAAGGACGAGGCACTGATCGCCAAGGTTGCTGCCCTGGCCGAAGCCGATCTGCGTGAAGCCTATCGCACTACCAGCAAGCAGGCGCGCACGCAAAAGTGCCGTGAAGTATCGAAGAAGACTATCGATGCACTGTGTACCGGTGAAGGTGCTCCCGATGCGACGACTGTCAACAACCTGATTTTTGAAATAGAAGCCAAGATCGTGCGTAGCCAGATTCTCAATGGTGAGCCGCGCATCGATGGCCGCGATACGCGTACCGTGCGCCCGATTACGATTCGTTCAGGTGTGCTGCCGCGCACCCACGGTTCCGCCCTTTTCACGCGTGGCGAAACCCAGGCGCTGGTCATTGCCACGCTGGGTACCGGCCGCGACGAGCAGATCATCGATGCCCTGCAGGGTGAGCATCGTGATCGCTTCATGCTCCACTACAACATGCCCCCCTTTGCCACCGGCGAAACCGGTCGTGTCGGCAGCCCGAAGCGTCGTGAAATTGGTCACGGCCGTCTCGCCAAGCGGGCGCTGATCGCCGCGCTGCCTTCCGCCGAAGACTTCGGCTACTCGATGCGCGTGGTTTCGGAAATTACCGAATCGAACGGTTCTTCTTCGATGGCTTCCGTCTGCGGTGGCTCGCTTGCCCTGATGGATGCCGGCGTTCCGCTGAAGGCTCATGTGGCAGGTATCGCCATGGGCCTCATCAAGGATGGCAACCGTTTTGCCGTACTGACCGATATTCTGGGAGACGAAGATCATCTCGGCGATATGGATTTCAAGGTCGCGGGAACGAACAGCGGCGTGACTGCCCTGCAGATGGACATCAAGATCCAGGGCATCACCAAGGAGATCATGCAGGTTGCCCTGGCGCAGGCCAAGGAAGCGCGCATGCACATCCTCGGCATCATGGAGGCCTCGATGTCCGGAGCCCGTCAGGGAGTTTCCGACTATGCTCCGCGGATGCTTACCCTCAAGATCAATCCCGAGAAAATTCGTGATGTGATCGGCAAGGGTGGCGCCACGATCCGTGGGCTAACCGAAGAAACCGGTTGCGTGATCGATATCGAAGATGACGGTACCGTGACAATCTCCTCGGTCAACTCTGATGCTGCTCAGGTAGCGAAAAAACGCATCGAGGACATCACCGCAGAAGTTGAAGTGGGCAAGGTTTACGAAGGCACAGTGCTGCGTCTGCTGGATTTTGGCGCCATCGTCCAAATTCTTCCCGGCAAGGATGGTTTGCTGCATATCTCCCAGATCGCCAACGAGCGCGTCAATGCGGTTTCCGATCGACTGAAGGAAGGCCAGGTCGTGCGTGTCAAGGTCATCGAAACCGACGACAAGGGACGCGTACGGCTGTCGATGAAAGCTCTCCTGGTGGAAACACCTGCCGGCGAGGGCGCTGCCCAGTAATCACGGCTTTGTCTCAATCAAAAAAGGACGCTCAGGCGTCCTTTTTTGTTGTTTTCTTTTGAGAAAGGAGCTTATTTAGCGATTTGCTTTTCGCGGCGTTCCTCAAGTTCCTTGCAGTCGATACACAGAGTCGCAGTGGGGCGAGCTTCCAGGCGCTTGAGACCAATTTCGACGCCGCAACTGTCACAATAGCCATATTCACCGTTTTCAATCCGCGCAATCGACTCGTCGATTTTCTTGATCAACTTGCGTTCACGATCGCGGTTGCGCAGTTCCAAAGCAATGTCGGATTCCTGACTTGCACGATCATTAGGATCGGCAAATACTGTTGCTTCATCCTGCATGGTATGCACGGTTCTGTCGATGTCGTCAGCCAGTTCGAGTTTGAGAGCATCCAGAATTTTTCGGAAGTGCGCGAGTTGTTTAGCGCTCATGTACTCCTCCCCTTTCTTTGGAGCATAGGGAGGGAAATGCTTGTGCAGAAGTTGTTCAGCCATCTTTTATCCGCTCGGCAAAAAGACGACGTTATAAACGAAACAGGAGGATGCCGCAAGTTTTTACAGCTTGTCATTGACCGCGAAATATCCGATCAGTAGAATGCCTTCCCTTCGGGGTGTAGCGCAGCCCGGTAGCGCGCTTGCTTTGGGAGCAAGATGTCGAAGGTTCGAATCCTTTCACCCCGACCAGACGCCTGCATCGCCGAAACCGCTTGACGGGCCGCCCGTAGCTCAACCGGATAGAGCACCGGCCTTCTAAGCCGGGGGTTGTGAGTTCGAGTCTCGCCGGGCGGACCAGTATCAACCAGGAACACCGTTTCCGACGGAAAGTACCGATGGACAAAACCATCGGTTCCTTCTGAGGTGTTTTAGGAGATACGAAGATGGAAACAACACGTAATTTCAGATTGTTGGCTGAGGGTATTCTCGCGTCCCGCAATGATCGCGACAACGCATTCGCCGCACGGTCCCGTTTCTGGATCGAACGCTTCGGCGATCGGGATATCACCGACATTACGACCGAGGATATCGAGGATGCCTTCGATGACCTGGCCGCCAAGCCAAAAGAAAACATCCTGACCACCAAGAACGGCATTGTCCGCATCCCGTCAGGCAAGCCGATCACGCCGGGCACCGTCAATCGCTACATCACCAATTTTGGCAGCATCATCCGCGAACTGAGGAAGGCCAGAAAACTGCCCCGTGGATTCGTCAGTCCGTTGCGTGGCGTCATTCGCATGGAGGAGGGCGAAGGACGCACCTTGACCGTGACCGTCGGCGATGTGCGCCGGTTGGCGGCTGCTTGTCGCATCTCGCGCAATCGCAAGCTGGCCGCACTGGTGGCGATGGCCTGCACCACAGGATGGCGGCGCGGCACTCTGCAAGGCTTGACCTGGGGACAGTTGAACCTCAAGGAAGGCTTCGCCGACACCCAGCGCACCAAGAACGGCACGCCACACCGCACGCCGCTGCTGTCTTGGGTTGCCGACGAACTGCGCAGGATCAAGCCAGAACGCGCTGAGGCAGGCGATCTGGTCTTCGGTAATGGCTGCCAAGGTGGCTTTTCATAACGCGCTCAAGCTGGCGGATCTACCGACCGACTGGACCTTCCACCATTGTCGCCATATCGCCGCCTCCGTGCTTGCCCAGAGCGGCGCCAGCACCATCACGATCATGCAGGCCTTAAATCACAAAACGATGAGCATGGCGCTGCGCTACAGCCACCAGAACATCGATTCGTTGCGCGAGAGCGTCGGGAGGGCGTGGCTGTGAAAAACGGTCCAGCCCACTTCACAGACAGCCTGTATGAATCGCCCCGGGTTTCGTGGAGGCTATACAGTTTAAGTAAGGACCTCGGCAACTGACTGCTTGGAGAGTTGCTGGTAGTAGTTTGCCTCAGCTTCAGCCGGCGGTATATAGCCGATTGATTCGAGCAACCTGTGGTGGTTGAACCAGGCCACCCATTCCAGGGTTGCCAGTTCCAATGCCTCACGCGTTTTCCACGGTGCCCGCTTGCGAATCAGTTCCGTTTTGTAGAGGCCATTGATGGTCTCTGCCAGCGCATTGTCGTAGCTATCGCCCTTGCTGCCGACAGAGGGTTCAATGCCAGCTTCGGCGAGTCGCTCGGTGTAACGGATGGAATCATACTGTGAGCCCCTGTCGGAGTGGTGGATGAGTGCCTCTGATCGCTCTGGTTGACGCGCATACAGGGCTTGCTCCAGGGCATCCAGCACGAATTCCGTGCGCATGCTGCTACTGATGCGCCAGCCCACAATGCGCCGGGCGAACACGTCGATCACGAACGCTACATACAGCCAACCTTGTCAGGTGGAAACATAGGTGAAATCCGACACCCAAAGTTGGTTGGGACGATCGGCCTTGAACCGCCGATTGACCCGGTCCTGAGGACATGGCGCGGTGTTGTCTGAAATGGTCGTACGCACCACCTTGCCACGTCGAGCGCTCTGCAGACCAAGGTGGCGCATGAGCCGTTCTACCGTGCAGCGCGCCACCCGCATACCTTCGCGATTCATCTGCCGCCAAACCTTGTCAGCACCATAGACCTGCAGATTGACCTGCCAGACTCGCTCGATCTGCGGAATCAGTGTGACATCACGCTGGGCACGCGCACAGCACAGTTCAGGATTGCGTTGCCGTGCGGCGTGGCGTCGATAGCCCGATGGGGCAATCTGCAATACCTTGCAGATTGGCTCGACCCCATGGGTATCGCGATGCAGATCGATGAACCCTCTCATGACTTGAGCCGGCGGTCGAGCTCCGCTTGGGCAAAAAACGCGCTCGCCAGCTTCAGAATTTCGTTGGCCTTGCGCAGTTCCTTGACCTCGCGTTCCAGCGCCTTGATGCGATCACGCTCTTCACCGCTGATGCCGTCTCGCATACCACTGTCAATTTCGTGTTTGCGTACCCATTCATGCAGGGTCTGGGCAGCACAGCCAATCTTCGGCGCTATCGATTCGATGGCTGCCCACAGGGAACGGTGATCTTTGCGCTGCTCTTGCACCATGCGCACTGCGCGAGCGCGTACTTCAGGGGAAAAACGGTTCAATTTGTTCATGGCTCCATCTTCTCAGATTAAGGAGCCTCCTCAAATCCCGGGGCGATTCAGGAATGCCCCGAAAGATTTCGACCGCACGAGTCGTGAGCGGGACGATACGCCGATCCCCGTTTTTCGTTTGATGCAGCATCACCATCCGGCGATTCAAGTCGACTTGATCCCATGTCAACCTGATGATTTCACTCCGTCGCATGGCAGTCTCGACAGCCAGCCGAATGATGGCCGGCAGCTGCGTTGATGAGGTTGAGGCGATGATGGCTTCCAGTTCGTCTGGCTCGACCTCTCGACCTGCATGGATGCGCCTGTCACGGCCAAGGGGTGGCTTGGGCAGACGGATCGAGGCAACCGGATTTCGCAGCCCTTCCATGCCCCATTCCTTGATGGCGATGGTGAATACGTGTGACAGCAGCCCCAATTCAAGCCGTACCGTCTGAGTTGAGCCGACCTGAGCCAACCCCTCCCATCTCGGTACTGTGCAACGTCCTGAGAGCGTATAGAGGCCAAGTAGCGGCATGCCAGTGGTTGCTTGCGCCAGTGGGCGATCCGATACCGTTCTCGTGGTGCGCCCCGCTTGGTACTGGTGATCTCGATCTCGTACCGATCAAGGGCTTCGAGCAGCGTTGTACTCTCTGCCTCCTTGCGGGATACGTGGATACCCCGATCCATCTCGGACTCGATTTCCCTAGCCCATGCTTCAGCCTCTTTACGGGACTCGAACATGCCAGAAGCAACAGGGAAACCTTGCCGACGCACCTGAACTTGGTAGCCGGACTTCCTACGTTGAATTGAAGCCATACAACACCTCTCTGTGTAAGAAGTGTGTAAATAAAGACTTCAGAGAAGTCTCGCCAGTCGTAACTATTTGACTAGACTGAAAATTTTTGGGGTGGCTGATGGGGCTCGAACCCACGACAACGGGAATCACAATCCCGGACTCTACCAACTGAGCTACAGCCACCACTGCCCAAACATTGCTACACAACGAACGCTCATTTTACACAACACTAGCAATAATCGACAAGGGTGAGTATCGAAACATGTCCTGATACTCCAACAATTGGAGAAGCGACCAGTTCATCGAACCTGGCATCGCCAGCACCACCACCGGGACTTTCTCGTTGCAGGTCGCGATGGCCGCCCTGTTGCTGGAAATGACCCAACCGTTCAAACGGTTTCCTTGCGCTTGACCGCTTCATCGTTATCAAGCGGTTCATCTTCTTGGTAGTCATGCGCTTCGGTCACGGGAGAGGAGCGTACCCCACATCGCCCGCTCTTGCAGCTTCCCGGGGCGGCCACTTCGACGCCCTCTTCTCCCATGTTCTTGAGGATCAGATAAATGGCGCCGACGGCGACGACCAAGAGGATGAGGGCGATAACGACAGTAATCATGATGGATTTTGGAACGTGCAAATGATGGCTATATGCTACCGCTTCTCGAGTCCCCGGCTGGCTTCGCTTAACTGAGGCTTCTGAACTGCCGGCCGCTGATTTTCATCTGGTGTGCAACGTCGTCAGACCGGTAATCGGCGTGCGATGCCAGCGAAATGCCTGACCAGGCATCGATCCACGCCCGCACGGTCTCTTCCCTGACTTTGTATTGATCGGCTACGCTGGCAACGGGGTTCGCATCGGTAATCTTTCCGTCGGCCACCCAGCGCAGGTAGCGGATCGCTGACTCGATACAGTTCCTGGCGACTGTATTTTCGGGCAGATTCGTTCTCGGTACCGAAGTTTCCCTAGACTCACCCCGCAAGTTCTTCAGACACACCTCAAGACAACCCTCGACGATCATGGTCGGCACGGCCAGCATCAGGTTCAGGGGCAGGTTGAAGTTCTCGATGAGCATGCCGTGGTTATCATGGGTTCTTGCCGGATCACCACCCTCAATACGATTGACCCGCGACTGGAGCGTCTCCAACCGATCGACGTACCCGCAGACTTTCTTGTCCAGCGCCAGGGCGTATCCCAGCTCAAAGCAGGTTCCCGAATCCGGCTCGGCTCCGCGAAACGGGTTCAAGTTGGCGACGACGATCTGCGCCTTGAGGATCAGGTCGAGGTTGGCCTGGAAGATCCGGTGTGCCTCAGTTTCACCATGGTCGATGGGGATCAGGGGTTCGTAGCCGTAACGACGGCAGGTTTCACGGGCCGATTCGGCCCACTCGAGGACATCGGGACGAAAGACGTCAGGGCCGGCGAGATAGATTTCCATGTTTTCTTGTTTGTGATTGGTTCGTTCGAATTTTTCACGACGCTCGATCGACGCAGCGCAGCATCAACCAAGCCATGATGGTCAGGGCAATAAGTCGGCTCTGGCGAGACGGCACCCATCACACCATCGTTGATCGGGTGCCATAACGCTACAGCCCTTGCTTCGGAGAAATCGAGCAGCACCGATGAAATTGATGGATTCCGGCTAGCGCGCCTGGCATTTGATCGGCACCATGCGGCCAATCTCGATCATGATTTCTTCCCCTTTGCCGCGAACCGTATTCGGGCCGTTGCTGTAGATGAATCCGGATCCCGACGGTTGCTGCTGGAGTTTTATGGCCTCGCCATGCCGGACCAGGACGGCTTCCCTTCGCAGGGGGAAGAAGCGCATTTCCACGTTGTCTCCGTTGCCACAAACAAAACTAACCCGGCGCTCGCCGGCGGCTTCTGTTTCGATCTGTGCTGACGTGCAACCAAGCAGCATGAGCACAGCCAACAGCATCGAGAAACGTGATTGCATTTGCATCCGCACGACAGACAACGTACCTGACGAATGCGTGCGATTCTGGAATCGGCCTTCATTACTCACTGACTTTTCCTCTTCCTGCCTTGACCGATGCTCGTCGGGTCTTGCTTTCCAGGCGCTGCGCGACGGATCCCCGGGTGGGTTTGGTGGGGCGGCGCCGTTTGGGCAGAACGGCAATACTGTCAATCATGTCATGCAAGCGCCGAAGCGCTTCAGCACGATTTCCCTCAAGGCTGCGGAATTCCTGTGCCTTGATGATAATTACGCCGTCCTTGCTGATGCGTTGATCGCCGAGTTTCAGGAGCCGCTCACGGATAACCTCAGGCAATGAGGATGCGTTGATGTCAAAACGCAGATGAACGGCATTCGAGACCTTATTGACGTTCTGGCCGCCGGAACCTTGGGCACGGATCGCCGAAATCTCGATTTCGTGATCGGGAATCGCGAAACGGGGACTCATCACGATGATCAAGGTCGGCGCAGGATGTCGACGCGCAAGGGATTGTGAAAATGCGCACCAGAGGAAGTCAAGTGTGCCTCGAATTTCTGCCGAACGGTTTCGTTTAATTCCGGCGACAGTCGATGATCCATGTGCGTAACCCGGATGACCTGCTCTTCGAACTGATCGAAATCACGGTAATGGCTAACAACAGAGAAGAACCGTTGGTGAACGAGTTGGAAGCGACCGTCGGCGACTGCCCGTTGCGTGGCGGCGAAAGCGGCTTCCCGTGCGTCCTTTTCATCATGAAATAGCCTGAGCACCTCGTTGAACGCGCCGGCATAGACCGGCTCCGAAATCCAGGCCAACCCTCCGGGCTTGAGAACCCGGTGAATCTCGCTGAACGTTCGGTCCATCTTGTCTGTCGGGACATGATGCAGCGACTTGAACATCATCACGATGTCGAAGGATAAGTCATCGGCGTGGATCGCTTCGGCGGCTCCCTGACAGAACGTGACGTTGGGCAGGTCGGTTACCTGGAGATTCTTGTCATGCTGGATCTCATCCACCTCCATGGCCACGATGGAGGCCACCTTGCCATAGGTGGCAATTCTGCGGGTTTTCTCGGCCTTGCCGCAGCCGAGTTCCAGCACCGTTGCATTCTGGAGAGGCAGTTCGGCAACGATGACATCGAATTCGTCGCACAGAAGATCGTTGGTAGGATCGGCAATATTCATGTTCATTCTCTCAAAGGCGTGATCAACTGTAATGATGGCTCTTCATTGACCCGTTCCATGTGCGGTCACTTCCAACTGACACCCACAGATACTCCCGCTGCGGCTCACTGATGGCAATCCATCACGACACCTATCGGCCACCCCACGGCATGACCGGTACGGTGGAAATGCTGTTTGCCGGGGCACCATCGATCAACTTGCGGCTGACGGCGACATAGACGAGGGTTCGATTGGCCTCGTCCCACATGCGTACGATGCGGGTTTCCTTGAAGAGAATCGAGGTGTCCTCGGAGAAAACGGTTTCGTCCTTGGGTAGCTTAGCCGGTAGGACGATCGGGCCAGTCTGGCGACAGGCCAGGGAAAACTGCGAAGGATCCTGCGCAAGACCAAACGATCCGGATACCCCGCCCGTCCTCGCTTGGCTGACGTGGCAGGTGACTCCAGGTACCCTCGGATCATGGAAGGCTTCGACACAGACCTTGTGGTTGGCGCCGATGAGCTTCCAGGCGGTAGTGACGCAGCCGATGGTTTCGGCTTTGGCAGTTAAGAAGATCAGCAGCAGGCCAATCACCCAGAGATATCTTGAGGTGGAGTTCATTTTTCTGGCACGTGGGGGCGATAATCAAAATTCATCTTCTCATTTTTACGGAAGGATCAGGTTTACCTGCTTTCGCCGACAGGAAGATAAAGGAGCCAACGATCTGCAAGCCGAGGCCAATCAGGAATGTCATGATCTTCCATGGGCGCCGGTATTCGAGAAGAATTGATTTCAAGTCATCCATTGATGCCTCGAATCAATCTGCCTTCCCGTTTGGTCGGACGCCCCTTAAGTTCAGATCCGGGCACGGGCGCCAGTTTTCTGAGTTCCTGTTCACGCACCCGTCTGGCTTCGCTTTCCGGCGTTTCCTGAAAGAGCAATCGTGCCTCGGATGCCGGGCGGCGCTGCTGGGCCATGCCTTGGACGATGACAACGAACACCGTTTGGCCAATGGTAACTTCAAGCTCGTCGCCGACTTTCAGTTCGCGCGCAGGCTTGATGTGCTCGCCGTTGCACTTAATCTTGTGGCTGGCAATCGCGGTAGCGGCAATACTGCGCGTCTTGAAGAAGCGAGCCACCCAGAGCCATTTGTCGATACGCATGCGGTCGTTGTCGCTCATTGAGGACTCTTCCGCAGTGGATTGAGCAGTGGTCGTAAGCCGTTGTGATCCAACTTCTGCATCAATGCCAGCAGGCGGCCGATCTCTCCCCTGGGGAAACCTTCCCGGGCAAACCAGTTGAGGTAAGTTCCAGGAAGATCGGCGATCAACGTGCCCTTGTGCTTGCCGAACGGCATTTCGCGGGTAACGAGAAGTTCAAGATCCTCGGGACGCATCTGGCTCAGATGACCTGCTTGCCATGCGTCAGCATGTCGACATACAACGATTCCACGCGCACCCTTGCCCACGGGGTGCGACGGAGAAACTTGAGGCTCGGGGCAATACTGGGGTCGTGGGTAAAGCAGCGGATGTCGATCTGCCGTCCCAAGTCATGCCAGCCGAAATACGTCACCAGTTCATTCAGAAGCTTTTCCAGGGTGATGCCATGGAGAGGATTGTTGGGTTGGGGATCCATCGGACTATTTTTTCGAATTTCTCTCGCGGACGATGGGTGGCACAAACTTTACAGAAAACTTCCAACCCTCTGGGGTGTCCCTCAACACCAACGTCTTCGAACTCGCTCCTTCTTCGAAGGCGGGTTCGGCACCGACCAGTTCGACCGCCCCCAAACCCTTGATGACGCAGGCACCGGGGAGGGTGACGAAGGCCGCTTCGGCTGCCATCAGGACGAACTGTCCTTCCTTGGACTCCGAACAGGACAGGCCTTTGGGAATCGAGTGGGCATCCTGCTTCCAGGCAGCGCGCAACGCATCGAGCGCCTTGAGCAGATCTTCTGTGATCCTGATGGCGAGAACGGCTTCCTGCGATTTTGTATGGCTCATTCTTGGCTCCCTTGTTGAGGACCTTCACCAGGGACTGCCGGCAGCAGCCAGATCAGCAGCAGCGGAACCACCGGGATCGACAGGGCAAACAATAGCCATAACGTCCTGGAACGCCCTTTCCGCTTGGCAATGATGCCGGTCGGGATGGCCGTCACGACGGCCAGGACGGTGAGCCAGATTGCGCTTGACAGCATTGACTCCAAGAGACCGGCATCGAATCCCAGTTGATTGAGCAAGGCGGTGGTGTTCGGGTCAAGCATGATCAGATGCTTTCTGAATAGTGCTCCGTGGCTTTTTCTTCTGAGAGATGAACGCTGCAAGCTCGCTCGTGAACCGCTCCGGTTGCTGTAACTGAGGGCAATGGTCCGCTCCATCGTAGCTTTCGAGCGTTGCTGCGGGAATATGATTGAGCAGAAACTGCGCCGTGGCTGGCGTATAGAAATTGCTCTCGGTACCCCATACCAGCAGGGTCGGTATGTCAATGCGCGACAAAACATCACGATAGTCGGCCGCCACCAGTGATTTCCAGATGGCAATAAGGGGGTCAGGATCGAGTTTGCGCAGGTTCTGTCGTGTTTGCTGCCAGCCGCGACTGTCGCGTTCGTAAGTCTCGCGAGCTTTGGCGTTCAGGCCAATGGCAATCAGGCGTGTCACCGCTTCGGCGAAATCTGTTTTTAGATCATCGATCAGTTGCTGCGAACGAGCTCCATCGAAATCCCCATAGATACCGTTCGGCCAGGACGCATCGGTCATCAGTTTCGGCGACTGATCGACGATGCAGAGATGTGACAACCGTTCGCAGCCGTAGTCGCGGATGAACTGCCAGAGTGTCAAGGCGCCCATCGAATGACCAGCAATGGCGGCCTGCTCCAGACCATAATGGTCCAACAGATTAAGCACATCACGAGCCAGTCGCGCAATGTCGGGGGGTTGCATGATGGTCAGGGGATGGCTACCGTGGCCGCGTGCATCGGGACAGATGACAAGGTGATGCTGCTGAAGCGTTTCGGGCAGTGGGTTCCAGATGGCATGGCTGGCAGTCCAGCCATGCAGCAGGATCAGGGGCGAACCACTCCCGGAGATGCGTAGGTGGAGGCGTTCGCCGTCATCGGCGACAAAGGTTTCCACTCAGTGCAGCACCTTCTGCCCGCCGCAGCATTGTTTGAACTTCTTGCCGCTGCCGCAGGGACAGGGTTCGTTGCGGCCGACCTTGGGTTCTTCGCGACGGACCGTGGACTTGGATTTCCTGACGGGTAGGCACCATTCCATGATGGCCATTACACAGTCACCAAGTGAGGCAGCGAATTCCTCATGGCGATCTTCCAGGGTGGGGTTGTCGCGCAGCTGATCCCATCCCGCCTCCGTGCCATAGAGCATGATTGGAAAGAGCATGTCGTCCCCTTCCTCCGTTTCCATCAGTGGGCGCCAGCCCGGCTCATCGAGCGCCATGCCCTTGACGAAGCCTGTGCACCATTCGTCGATGATGGGAATCTTCTTTCCTTCGTGCTCCCGTTCGTACAGCAGGGGTTCGAAGGTTTCGGGATCTTCGCGCAGGTAGAACAGGATGTCGTTGGCGTGCCGGAATACGTATCCCATGATGCGTTCAGCCTGTGCCTTGGATTCCCAGGTCATGGGGCCGCCCCAGATGACGGGCATCCACTGGCTGGGTGGCAGGGAATTGGGGCCAATAGCGAGCGCGGTGAGGAATCCGTCGAGCATAGAGATGTCCATGGCTTCTTCATTCGTGGCATCGGACAGGAGGAATTGATCGAGTTCTTCGAGTTCTTCGTCGGTAAGGGGGCCAGTGGGTTCCATAGCGCGTCTTTGCGGGTCAGTGCCGTTTGCCGATCAGTTCGATGTAATACCCGTCCGGGTCGGCGACGAAGGCGATGATGGTGGTTCCGGCGTTCATGGGGCCGGCTTCGCGAATGATCTTGCCACCCTTTTGCTTGATGGCTTCGCAGGCAGCATAGACGTCATCGACTTCGAGGGCAATGTGCCCATAACCAGTACCGGTCTCGTACTTGTCGACGCCCCAGTTGTAGGTGAGTTCGATGACGGTGTTGTCGCTTTCATTGCCATAGCCAATGAAAGCCAGGGTGAATTTGCCCTCAGGGTAATCCTTGCGGCGGAGGAGCTTCATGCCAAGGACCTGGGTGTAGAAATCGATTGACCGGTCGAGGTCGCCGGTGCGGAGCATGGTGTGAAGGAGTCGCATCAGTTCGTTCCTTGTGTTCAGTTTGCGGTTTCAGGCTTGCGTGCGATCATCCCGATCAACGCCGACCGGCCCTTGTGGCCCTTGTGGCCCATCCGTCACCGAAAAGCGGTGTCGCCCTCCTGCAACCGGTCGGCGCGGTGTTCGAAAAAGCGGTTGGGGGCGAGGCCAAAGAGGTAATCCTCGCCGGCGGCGCGGTAGCGTGCTCGCTCCAGAGGGCGTTTTGATCCATTGCGATCCGACGGGAGCCGATGTCAGCTACCGTTTGAAAATGTGACGCATCGGAAACCCGATAACGCCACTCTTGAATGCTGTTTGTTTTGCGTGGCCGGCTACCACTTTGGCAGCGAGGCGTTACGCGTCACTGTTGATGGAACGAACGATATCGGCCTGGAAATCGGGTGTCAAGCAGAGTTTCGGTAGGCTCTCCGAGCACTCGTGACAACCATTTGTGTATAGATAATGACCGGGACGGCAGGGGACGTTATCTGCGGCGAATTATTTTTTTAGCATTTGTCGCAGGAGAACAACACACCTCAAACCCACTGCGCTGCCGAGATCAATCTTCACAGTTGCAGTGGAGCTCCGGATCGTGTTCCATTCTGCGGCGCTCGACATCACCGAGCCACTCGTGGAGCTTTTCCAGGGCAGCATTCGACCAGGTATCCAACCGCCCAAGCTGCTCATCGAATTTGGCCAGGATTGCCGTCATCTCGCGTTCGGTGCGCTGCGCTGCGTCATGCGCGAACCTCGCCGATCGGCGACAGCAGTACGTTGGAAAAATCGACCTTGCCTGTCAGAGCCATGGCAGAAGCGCACTCGGTGGAAATGCACTTGTGCCATGACTCCGACGACTGCTTGGCGGTCTTCGCCAAAACTTGCTTTTCATGCCGGCGAAGGATTTCGCCGGTTTCTCGTGAGAACCCGCCTTGCGGAACTTGGCGAGGGCCACGAGGGGATTCCGTGGTTTGATTTTTGGCTTCATCGTACGACTCCTTTGACTTATGTCGGCACGAAAACGGCCGAACTGATGTTGAAAAACTTCGCCAGCTTGCCGGCCAGCGTCGCGCTGATCTTGCGTTTGCCGGCAAGGATGGCTGACAGGTTGCTCTGCGGCACAACCTCGGCCAGATCGCCCTGTTTCAGGCCCCGCGTCTCAATCAGGTAGCGCAGAACTTCCTTGGGCTCCGCGGCCTCAATGACGAAATGCTCGGCATCGTAGTCTTCCACCAGTTCGCTGACCAAGTCGAGCAGGCTGGAAAGGGCATGATTCTCATCGTCCCCGACGATATCGAGCAAATTGTTCATCAAGGCAACGGTACGGTCATATTCTTCATCGTTGCGAATCGGTCGCAGATGCGCAAGGCGATCAAAAGCCATCCAGGTTTTCTGAAGCGCCTTGATATCGAAATTTTCTGCCACAGCACCCATGGTCACACCTTGCCTTTCCTGTAGAGCTTGCACCAATCGTCGTATTCCCGGTGGGTCATCACCCGGCGCACAAACATCTTGCCGTCACGGTAGCGAACGATGACAACGACTCGAAAGTTGTTGCCGCCGACATCGAATACCGTATAGGGCGGCACATAATCCGCACTCCCGAAGCTTCGTTTCAGATCAGCCAAGTCAGTAAATCGTGAATGCTCCGCAACGGTGTGCCAGTTCCGCAACGGCTGCTCGGCCTCTGGGTGTTTCTTCCAGAAGTCTCGCAGCATCTTGAGTGAGATGATATGCATGGGTGCAATATATCATTCTGATATGCACATTTCAACCAACTGCCCGACAAATATCATTTATGCAGCTACTAGACTGCACTTTTGGGGGGCGTGTTTTTTTCATTTCTGGTTGCCAATCACGCCAGGCGCACGGCTTGAAACCCTGCAGGAATAGGCCGCCTTTCTTTGTGATTGGTAGCCAGGTGACCGCGTACTGCGCCGCGCCCTGGTGGAATCCGCCAGATCGCGTCCGATAGATCATGCCGTGCGCCACCAGGTCATTGATGGCACGGCTTACTGTGTGTTCGCTATCGTACCCGCGAGGCTGCAGATATTTGTAGGTCGCCTGCAAGTGCCCGTTGTTGTCTTTGGTCAGTTGCCGAGCGAGCACCACCAGTAGTGCCTGTGCTGAAAAGGTAAGGTCTGCATATGCGGGACTATCGATAACGCGATGCTCAATGGCTGCATAGGGATGCTTGCTTGATAGCTTTGGGCGGTCCACCGCACGCTGACGCCGCACTTCGTTTTGGTCAATGCCTATTACTCGGCCCCCCGATTAGTTTTGAATTGCGCAGCATTGCCGCGCTGATCTCTGCGTCGACGGCACGCCGGATGCTGCTATCCGAGACACCACGGCCGCGCTGGTATGCCTGCCGCCGCTCTTCAATCTTCTCGTTGCGGTAATCCAGCCAGTCGGTTCCTGTGATGCCAGCCGGCACGGCAATTCCGCACCCAAGGATGCCGGCCGCCTCCTGAGCCGCCTTGACGCCGAGATTGATGCCAGTCTTCGCCTCGGTCCCAATATCGTTATCAGCAGCCACCACGGCCATACCGCGCCGGGGTAATGCATCGGCTACGCGCGGCAGGTTGCCTGCGTTGAAGGCCACGACAACGCGCGCGGTAGGCGTGGCGGCATAGATGGCAAGCCCGGTTGCCAGCCCCTCACAGATCACGGTCAGAGATGAATCGCGGCGCTGGATCGTGTAGCTGGCCGCCCGCGTTGATGCGCCAAGCCAGAACAACTTTTCACCCTCTGGGCTGATGCGCTGCACCGAGGCGAATGCCCCATTGATGATCATCGGCACCACAAGCCAGCCAGCCTCATCGACACGCAGGCCGAAGCAGCCGGCCATGTCGAGGTGCTTTCCCGCAAGGTACGGATGGCCATCGCGCAACGGCCGGCATGCGTCAAAGTAATCCTTTGCAGACTTGACGGCCGCAGCGATCCTCCTGCGCTCTTCCGCCTTCCGCCGCTCGATGGCACTGCGGTCGACCGGCTGAAGATTGACATCACTATCCGGCCGCCAGGTCAGCGGCTCGGGATGAACCGACCAGTTCATTGCGAAACCGATACCGCCATCAAGCGCCAGCTTGTAAGCGCCATTTCTTGAGTGCGGGTGTGATTCAGTCGGGCATCGATGCCACCGCCCGTCCGGATCGATGGCGCGCGGAAGCAGGCCGATGGAGACGCAGAAGTTATCGAAGGTCATCATGCCGCGGACCTCCGTTCGCCTTTTTCGCGCCCCTTCGCCCAGGCGATACGCAGTGCCTTTACCTTGTTTCGAACGGCTGGTGATGGCGGCTCGGGGCGCGTCCGCTCAAAATCCCACACAGGCCAAGCGCCCGTAATGTTCATGTACTGCGCCAAAGCCCACTTGCGATCCTTGCCGAGTTCGTGCGTCAGGCCGACGATCTGCGGCCAAAGGTTTCGCGTGATGGCTGCGCGATCGCCAGCGGCAATTAACTCCTTCAGCGTTCCTGGCACGTGCTGAACCTGGCTGGGCTTCGGAGGGTAGGCAAACCCGCACTCTGGACAGGATGGCGCGGCATCATGCACACAGTGGCACTGCGGGCACTTCGCGGATTTCTTCTCCTTTGGCTTTGCTGGCTTTTTCTCCGGGCGCGTACCGTCGTCGAGCTCAACCGTGCCGCTCGCGAAAAAGTCCTGCATGGCATCCCAGAACCTGACGCAGTTTCCGGAGTGATCCAGAACGAGGCAGTCTGACTTGCCCGGGTGCTTGCGCAGGCCACGGCCAAGGATCTGAATGTGTTCAGCCAGGCTGGACTTGAGCGGCCTCGCCATGATGACGCAGCCCACATCGGAAACGTCGAAACCCTTGGAGAGAGCGGCAACACTGATCAATCCGCGAATAGTCGAATCCGGTTTCCTAAACTCCGTAACCATGTCTTTGCGGGCTTCGTCGCCAGTGAGGTGGATATATAGTTCAACGAGCACACCGGCTGCCAGGAACTATCGCTGGATCTCTGCGCAGTGCGCCACGTTCGCCCCGAAGGCGATGAATTTGCGCTCTTCGCCGTGCTTGAGGTACTCGGCAACACAGTCGCCGACGATAGGCATGGAGCGCTCGGCCGCGTCTTTGTCAGTCCATTCCCCGGCCACCACCTTTGCGCCCGTCATGTCCGGTTCCGATGCCGCGAACACGCGAAAGGGGACCAGGTGCTTATCAGCGATCAGTCCATTGGTCGTAATAACGCTGACAACGCGTTGGTAATGCTTGCCCAGCCCCTTGGTGAATGGTGTGGCTGTCAGGCCGATTACCACAGCGTCACGCTTGCCAATGCGATCGACTACAGCTTTGTGAATGCCGTGGCATTCATCGAGAACAATCAGGTCGGCATCTGGCCACTTCCGGCGTGCAAGGGTTTGGATGCTGGCTACCTGGATGCGCTCCCAAGGGCGATAGCGCCAGTGCTGCGCCTGAATAACACCGTGCGGTATTCCGTACTTGTCGAGCGTTTCACTCGTCTGCTCGATCAGCGCGACACGATCCACAACGAACACCAGGCGCCGTGCCCGCTGGTTACACTCGTCAGCCAGATAGGCGGCCACAACCTTTTTGCCGCTACCCGTTCCCATGCAAAGGATCTGATTCTTGATGCCGGAGCGAATGTTGTTGCGTAGGAATTCAACTGCGTCATCTTGATAATCGCGAAGG
The DNA here is from genome assembly GCA_011391215.1 of Rhodocyclaceae bacterium. GTDB lineage: Bacteria > Pseudomonadota > Gammaproteobacteria > Burkholderiales > Rhodocyclaceae > Sulfuricystis. Next base: position 31,446 of record JAABQX010000070.1, on the reverse strand, counting down.
TCGATGCTCATTTCGCACTGCCTTTCAGTTTCGGCAGAATCGCTGCGTCACGCTCAACATTCAGGTACTCGCGGATCTGCTTCAGCAGTTTTCCCTGACGCTGCGCCTTTTTGGCCGCTTCGTTTCCGGTCGTGATCGCTTGCCCGAGGCGGCCCTCAAGTTGGTGGAATTTCTGTACCCACTTGTCCTGTTCGGCCGCCGTGTCATCCTTAGTCAGGGTGTCGATGCGCTCCTGCAAGGCGCGGTTTTCTGCGACTTCTCGCTCGTACTCGGCGAGTAAATCGTCTTCGGGTTCCTGATCTGGTTCAATGGCTGGCGCCTGGACAGCAGCTTTCTGAGGCTGGATTTCCTTCGCGGCACGAAGCATCGCTGCAGTCGTTACCTCGCCGGCTATTTCCTTGGCCGCGGAAACGGCCTGCTCGAACTTGTCTTCCGGGACGGCGGCGAGTTTTTTCCAGCGGCTCGATTCATTCTTGCTGATACCAAGATCGGCCAGTTTTGGCGCATTTACCGGCGGTAACATCGTAGGACCGCCGGTGTTTCCGCCATTCATGCGCACGCCCCTGGCCTTTTCCATCTCGGCCAAAAGTTCTCCCGCACGCCGTTCGGCACGCACCTTGATCTCAGTCACCCACTCGATCATCTCGGTGTCGTGCGCTTGCCTAGCGTATGCGGCCATCGCTTCGGCTTTGTCGCGGATATCCTTGACTTCATCGACGGCATGCGCTTCGGCCAGTGCCGTTCTCGCGGCGTTGTATCGGGTTAGCGCAGTCACAGCGCACCCCCATGAGCGGCCTCCTTCGTAACGCCCTTCGCTCCTTGTGCCATCAGTTGTTCGATGGCATCGGCCGGCCAGATCAGGCGGCCGTTCGGCAACTTCGATGGGCGGACTCCGAAATACGAACCGGTCATGCAGACGCGGCGATGTATCGATGTCGATTGAATGCCGATACCATCGGCAAATTCAGTGGTTTTCATGTGGCGACTTCTCCAAAACAGTCGCCGCGCGGTAGAGGCAGCAGTATTCCTGCCGGGTGCGCCCTTTGGCTCTCGGGTGTTACCTGGTCGATCTCCGCTGGCTAGCCAGACTCTCCTGTCTGGCGTTATGTCCCTGGCTCACTACCGCTTGTCGCTTATTGCCAGAAACCATGTTGCCATGCCACCTTTGGGCGGCTCGCTGCTGGGCTCATTGACTGTGGCCGTTACAGCGTTAATGCGGGTCAGCACCTACGCGGACATAAATGTGCCACGCACGGGGCGGAGAATGTCAAGCGAAATCTATTGCAAGTTGCAGATACTGTTATTTTCGTGCGCCGAGACCCTGGCGCTGGCCGCGCAGACGCAGATCGTCGATGCCACCGAGGGGGCGACATTGATGAAATCTAGTCACAAAGTGGTTACATGGGCCAGAAAAGAAGAAGGCCCCGCAAGTCGTAAAACCTGCGGGGCCTTGCTGTATATGGCTCCCCGACCTGGGCTCGAACCAGGGACCTACGGATTAACAGTCCGGCGCTCTACCGACTGAGCTATCGAGGAATTGAAGGTTGCGGATCATAGTCATATTCCCCTATTGCGTCAACACAGATCACGAGGAATGAGTCGTGTCTTAAACGCTTTTGATGCACTGCAATATACTATATAATGCGTGACTTATATTCTCGCAGTTCCTTTAGGTGTATGGCTATCAGCTCAACTTAAAGGTTGCCGTTCCGTTATTAAACATAGAGACTTATTGCACCGCACAGAGAAAAAGGTAAAGCCATGAACATGAGCCAAGTAGGCAAGTTCGAGAGCCTCAGAATCATCAATGAGTTTGACAGGGCGCTGATCGAAATGTTTGGTATCAACATGACCGATGCGCGCATTACCCGCTATGAAGTGCTTTCCCGTCTGGATGAAACCGGCTGTGCCCTGAAGGCAGCAGAATCTTTTGGATTGATGCGCGGTATGACACGACTGGCTGAGAGTGGACAGAACGGCCAGATATAGCGGGGACAGCCAATAAAGTCGGCACTGGCGGGACAGCGACGTGTAGCAGCAATCCAGCCAGCCGGCGTAAATCCGGACAGCTCTTCATTGATGCGCAGCGCGGTCGCTGCAAAGCCGGCAGCGGGGGATCGTCAGAACAGGCTGGCAATCACGAAACGGTCGCGGGCGGCCAGTTTTTCCAGGCCACGGGCAGCTTCGAGCGAAGCCCCCCACTTCATGATATGTGACAGGAAAGTGGTCAACGCGAGAGACAGTGCGTATCCCGTTTCCTGCCATTCGCTGCGAAATTCGGCAAAACTCAAGGTGCGGGCGGAAAGCTTGCCACTTTTCATCGGCACCAGAGTGACCTTGTGGCCATCGTTGCGAATGACGATGGCGGTGCTTCTTTGTGTATTGGTAACGACCACAACACTCCCCTTGCTAAGCCTGCGAATAAAGCCCTAACGACTGCGCGGACAAGAGCTTGAGGGAATCAATGACAGTCCGGTTCAATGCAAACCGACCGCCAGGGCGAGCATTTTTTCGGCTCGTTTGCGCCGCGCCTCTTCAGGCGTCAACCCGACCAAAGACTCCGGCGGCAAAGGCACGTCCCAGTGCTGCTGGAACAAATCGACATCCTCACCGCTATCCATGTGGGCACGGTAGATCTTTTCCTGATAGGTGGGCGCATCGGGCAACGCCACCAGCTCGACTGACTGGATGATCATGATTTACCTCAAGACTGCTTCGTTGAATACGGACGTATCCTGCGCCGCCTGCGGGTCAGTCTCAAGGTGAAGAATGCAGGGAAAACTCCCGCTGCTTGCTGATCATGCATTCTCAAGTTTCACAACCGTATAGCCGTAACAAAAAGTCGGTGGTGGCGAGACGGCGCCATCTCCCTGAAAACACAAAAAGAAAGGGCGTCCGCTTGTGGCGGACGCCCGTTTCATTCCCCCTCCGGTCCGGATTCCGGATTAGATGCCCTGTTTGAGCTGATCCAGAATCGCCGGATTTTCCAGCGTTGAAATGTCTTGCGTGATTTCCTCACCCTTGGCGAGCGAACGTAGCAGCCGGCGCATGATTTTGCCGGAACGCGTCTTCGGCAGATTCTCGCCAAAACGGATGTCCTTGGGCTTGGCGATCGGGCCGATTTCCTTGCCGACCCAGTTACGCAAATCGTTGGCAATCTTCTTGGCTTCCTCGGCCGAGGGACGGCTCTGCTTCAGCACAACGAAGGCGCAGATGGCCTCGCCGGTCAGATCGTCAGGACGACCCACCACGGCAGCTTCGGCCACCAGCGGGTTAGCCACCAGCGCCGATTCGATTTCCATCGTGCCCATGCGGTGACCGGAGACGTTCAGCACGTCGTCGATACGTCCCATGATGGTGAAGTAGCCGGTCTTCGCATCGCGCACCGCACCGTCGCCGGCCAGGTAAAGTTTTCCACCAAAATCGACTGGGTAGTAAGACTTCTTGTAGCGCTCGGGATCGCCCCAGATGGTGCGGATCATCGACGGCCATGGCTTCTTGACGACGAGGAAACCGCCGTTGCCCCAAGGCACGTCGTTGCCGGTCTCATCGACGATGGCAGCCTGGATGCCCGGGAAAGGCAGCGTGCAGGAACCCGGCACAAGCGGCGTGACGCCCGGCAGCGGGGTAATCATGTGGCCACCGGTTTCGGTTTGCCAGAAGGTATCGACGATCGGGCAACGGCTGCCGCCGACATTTTCGTAGTACCACATCCAGGCCTCGGGGTTGATCGGCTCGCCGACCGAACCCAGGATGCGCAGCGACTTGAGATCGTAGTTGCGCGGATGCGTTGTCGGGGTGCCTTCGTTGGCCTTGATCAGCGAACGGATTGCCGTCGGTGCGGTGTAGAACACAGAAACCTTGTGATCCTGAATGACCTTCCAGAAACGCCCGGCGTCCGGATAGGTCGGCACGCTCTCAAACACAATCTCTGTGGCGCCGCAGGCGAGCGGGCCATAGGTAATGTAGGTGTGGCCGGTAACCCAGCCGATATCGGCGGTGCACCAGAACACATCATCCTTCTTGATATCGAAGGTCCAGCGCATCGTCAGGATCGCATGCAGCAGGTAGCCGCCGGTGCTGTGCTGAACGCCCTTCGGTTTGCCGGTGGAACCGGAGGTGTAGAGCAGGAACAGCGGATGCTCGGCATCAACCCACTCCGGCTCGCAAGCCTCAGGCTGGTCGGCAACGATTTCGTGATACCAGACATCGCGGCCTGCCACCATGTTGCAGGGGCCGCCGGTACGCTTGACGACAACCACGCTCTTGACCTGATGGCCGGTCGCCAGAGTGAGCGCCTCATCGACTGCAGGCTTGAGGGGAATGTTTTTGCCGTTACGACACTGCTCGTCGGCGGTGATGACCGCTACGGCACCGGCATCGAGAATGCGTTCCTCGAGTGACTTGGCGGAAAAGCCACCGAATACGACAGAGTGGATGGCACCGATACGGGCGCAAGCTTGCATGGCAGCAACGCCTTCGACCGACATGGCCATGTAAATCAGGACACGGTCGCCCTTTTTGATACCCTGCGCGCGTAGCGCATTGGCGAACTTGGAAACTTTCGACAACATTTCCTTGTAAGTCACCTTGGTGACCTGGCCGTTATCCGCTTCGAAAATGATGGCGACCTTGTCACCCAGACCGGCTTCGACGTTCTTGTCGAGACAGTTGTAGGAAACGTTCAGCTTACCGTCGGCAAACCACTTATAAAAAGGGGCATCCGATTCGTCGAGCACCTTGGTGAAGGGCTCTTTCCAGACCACATGCTCTTTGGCCAGACGGCCCCAGTAGCCGGCGTAGTCCTGATCGGCTTCCTTGCACAGGGCGTCGTAGGCGGCCATGCCGGAAATGGTGGCTTTTTTGATAGTTGCTTCGGAGGGCGGAAAGATGCGGCTTTCCTGCATGGTCGATTCGATGGCGCTCATTGAGATTTTCTCCTCTCGCAATGACGTTGTAAAACCAAAACCAGCCACACTTCACACTGGCTGGCAGTATTTTTAGTGCTTGATGGGTGTCGGTCTACCGCATCCTCACGGAATTTCCGATCTTTTTTGTGGCGCGAATTCTAGCCCATTATTTGACCCAGCGAACCTTACGCAATCACTTTCCATCATGCTGGCTCACGCATGGCCACCGTGTAGAATTTGCCCCCAATTTGCTTTCACCCCTTTCTGCAGGTACACCATGCATAAATCCATCAAAGCCCTGGAAAACCTGATCTTCTGGAGCCGCTGGCTGCAAGCGCCGCTTTACGTCGGCCTGATCTTTGCCCAAGGGGTGTATGTCTATCATTTCATGCACGAACTGGTGCATTTGATTACCACGGCGCGCGACCTGACCGAAACCCAGGTGATGCTGATCGTGCTGGGCCTTATCGACGTGGTGATGATCGCAAACCTGCTCATCATGGTCATCATCGGCGGTTACGAAACCTTTGTTTCAAAGCTGGATCTCGAAGGCAATCCCGACCAGCCCGAATGGCTATCCCACGTCAATGCCGGCGTGCTCAAGGTCAAACTGGCCGTAGCCCTGATCAGCATTTCCTCGATTCACCTGCTGCGCACGTTCATCAACGCCGCCCAGATGGAAGATCGCGTCGTCTATATCCAGATCGCCATTCATGCCTCCTTCCTGGTTTCTGCAATCGCGGTCGCCTGGACCGACAAGATCATGATGCAATCGCTGGCACTCAGCCACCGTACGCCGCACTGACATAACACCAGTCCGGAGGAAAACCGCCATGTCTATAGCTCAATCAGCGCCGATTCACCAGGACGACTTCATCCAGTCAATCTACGACGCCTTCCAGTTCATCAGTTACTACCACCCGCTCGACTACATCCAGGCCCTGGGCCGCGCCTACGAGCGCGAACAAAGCCCGGCAGCCAAGGACGCCATCGCGCAGATCCTCACCAATAGCCGCATGTGCGCCGAGGGCAAGCGACCGATCTGCCAGGACACCGGGATCGCCGTCGTTTTCCTCAAGATCGGCATGTACGCAAAATGGGATGCCAAGCTCACAATCCAAGAAATGGTGAACGAAGGTGTGCGTCGCGCCTACCTGCATCCGGACAACAAGCTGCGCGCCTCGGTGCTACTCGATCCGGCCGGCAAGCGCACCAACAGCAAGGACAACACGCCGGCGGTAATCCATTACGAAATGGTCGCCGGAGACCACGTCGAGGTGATCTGCGCAGCCAAGGGCGGTGGCTCGGAAAACAAGTCGAAGTTCTACGCGCTCAATCCTTCCGATTCCATTGTTGATTGGGTGCTGAAGACCGTGCCGACCATGGGCGCCGGCTGGTGCCCGCCGGGTATTCTCGGCATTGGCATTGGCGGCACGCCCGAGAAGGCGATGCTGCTGGCCAAGGAGTCACTGATGGCCCCGGTCGACATTGATGAATTGATTGCCCGTGGACCCTCTTCGCGCGTTGAGGAACTGCGCCTCGAACTTTACGAAAAGGTCAATGCGCTGGGTATCGGCGCGCAAGGATTGGGCGGCCTCACCACCGTGCTCGATGTCAAGATCATGGACTACCCGACCCATGCCGCCAGCCTGCCGGTGGCGATGATCCCGAACTGCGCTGCGACACGTCACGTGCATTTTCATCTCGACGGTTCCGGCCCGGCCAAACTCGAGCCACCCAGCCTCGACCAGTGGCCGCAGGTCGCCTGGGCACGGAATACCGAGACATCCACACGCGTCAATCTCGACACGCTGACGCCTGCCGAGGTCGCCGCCTGGAAGCCGGGCCAGACCCTGCTCCTGAACGGCAAGATGCTCACCGGTCGCGATGCCGCGCACAAGCGCATCCAGGACATGCTGGCCAAGGGCGAGAAGTTGCCGGTCGATTTCACCAACCGCGTCATCTACTACGTCGGCCCGGTCGATCCGGTGCGCGACGAAGCTGTCGGCCCCGCTGGCCCTACTACCGCGACACGCATGGACAAGTTCACCGAAATGATGCTGGCGCAGACCGGCCTGATTTCCATGGTCGGCAAGGCCGAGCGTGGCCCCACGGCCATCGAGGCAATCAGGAAGCACCAGTCGGCCTACCTGATGGCGGTCGGTGGCGCAGCCTACCTGGTCGCCAAAGCGATCAAGAGCGCGAAAGTGGTCGGCTTCGCCGATCTGGGCATGGAGGCCATCTACGAATTCGACGTCAAGGACATGCCGGTCACCGTTGCTGTCGATTCCAGCGGCATCTCGGTGCACAACACCGGGCCAAAGGAATGGCAGGCAAGAATCGGCAAGATTCCTGTCATCGTCGCCTGATGTGCCGTCCCGCCAGCGCCGACTTTTCATGATTGGGGTTTTTGACTCGGGCCTCGGCGGCCTGTCAGTGCTTGCCACGATCACCCATGCTCTGCCGCGTGCCGACCTCGTCTATCTGGCCGACAGCGCCCATGTGCCGTATGGCGACAAGCCGGATAGTTTCATCACCGGACGGGTTCTGACCATCGGCCGCCATCTTGCGTCATTAGGGTGCGATCTGTTGGTGGTTGCCTGCAATACCGCCACGATGACAGCCATCCAGACGCTGCGCGACCACCTCCCTCACATACCGGTGGTCGGTGTGGAACCTGGAATCAAGCCGGCGGCACAGTCTTCACTGGCGCGCCACATCGCCGTGCTGGTCACCGAAGCGACCGCCCGCAGCCAGCGTCTCAGGCAATTGGTCGAACACCATGCCGACGGCACACAGGTGGATATCGTGCCCTGCCCCGGCTGGGCCACCCACATTGAAACACTGCAACCTGAAACGCCAGCATTTCGTGCAGAAATCACCGGCAAGATCGAAGCACTGCTCGCCGCCGGCGCTGATCGCATCGTACTCGGTTGCACCCACTACGCCTTCCTCACGCCGGTCATCGTACCGCTGCTGGCCGGGCACGCCGAACTGATCGATGTTTCGGCAGCCATCGCCCGTCAGGTCGTGCGCCTAGGTGGCGAGCGCGCAGGCCATGCCAAGCTGCATTTGCAGGCCACTGCATATCCTGAACGCCTGCGCGCTGCGCTTCCCGCGCTCGGCCTGCATGAACTGGCCAACCGTGCCGGTGCCGCATTGCAAGTCAATTTATGAAACTACTACCGTCAATTAACTATTTTTACCATTGGGATTTGAAGAATGAAAAAACAAAGAATTCTGGACTTGATCGAACAGGCAGAAATACATAAATCGCAGGGCATCCCTGGAGATGAGAATGGCAGTGAGTACTCGGCAAGCGAGACAGACCTCGAAAGGTTTGCCGAACTGATTATCCAGGAGTGCGCCGCACAGCTGGACGCCAATCGTCTGGCAGTATTCGATGCCAACCAACACCATGAATACTGGAATTGCGGGGTGAAGTGGGCAGTGGCGAAACTAAAGAATCACTTAACCGACAGGTTGAAATATCTGGACTGCAATACGCTCTGACGCATAACATCAGGCGTCGGTAGTCTGCTTGATCCCGTGGCGGGCGAGATACACCACCGCCGCCAGGATCAGCAGACCACCGAACAGTTGCAGGTTACTGATGACTTCGCCCAGCACCAGGGCTGCCAGCACCAACGTGATCAGCGGTTCCAGCGTAGAGAGTGTCGAAGCATCGGCAGCACCGAGCTTTTCCAGACCCTTGAAGAAACCGAGTATCGCCAGCAAGGTTGAAAACACGGCAATGGCCAGGACGGCAAGCCATCCTGTCGCCGTCGCCGGCAAACTCAATCCGGAGGTGAAGGCAGCGCCACCGAAAACGCCGGCGGCCGCCAACATCACGACGGTAGCCCCGGGCAGCGGACCGGTGCGGGTGATCACCCCCTCGCCCACCAGAATATAGACCGAATAAATCATTGCGGCGCCCACCCCGAGCCATACGCCGAGCGGCTGGCTGTGCAGGTCACCGCCGATGGTCAACGCTGTTCCCGCCAGCGCTGCGGCCACCGCCCAGCCGCGCCCCACGCCAATCTGCCGGCGTAACAGCAGCGCAGAAAAAATTGTGACAAGCGCCGGATACAGGTAAAGCAACAAGGCGACCAGGCCCGCGCTGGCATGTTGCAGGGCGGCGAAATAACAGTAGGCCTGACCGACGTAGCCCACGCCACCCATCGCCAGCAGCCACAGCAAATTCCGCCCGCGCGGCCAGCGCATGCCTTGTGCGCTGCCCCAGGCAGCGAGCAGCACACCGGCGATGGCAAAGCGCAGGAACAACATGGTCGGCAAATCCACGCCGTCGCGATAGGCCAGTTTGGCAAAAATCGCCATGGCGCCAAAACCGGCCGCGGAAAGCACAATCCACGGAACGCCGCGCCAGCGTTCTGAAAAGGGCATAAGATTTATTGCAGCAGGAGCCTGAGCGAGACCATCAGGCCCGGCAAAGCATCAATGCAGATGCCCGCCCTCGCCCTCGCCATGCACATGGCCGTGGGTGATTTCTTCCGGTGTAGCGGCGCGCACGCTATTCACAGTGCAAGAAAACACCAAGGCAATACCGGCCAGCGGGTGATTGCCATCGACCACGACCTTGCCTTCGGCGATGTCGGTAATGGTGTAGAGCATGTCTTCTTCATCGTCATCTTCGGCAGCGCGCTCAAACTGCATGCCGACCTCGATTTCCTCAGGGAACAGGTCGCGAGGTTCGATCATCACAAGTTCTGCGTCATACTCGCCAAAGGCCTCTTCCGGCTGCAGGCGGATATCCTTCTGGAAACCCGCCGCCTGCCCGAGCAGTTCTTCTTCGATCTTTTCGAAGATTCCGCCGTAGCCACCGTGCAGATAGATAAGCGGACGTTCGCCCGCATCGATAAGGTTGCCATCGCTGTCCGTGACGCTGTAGGCAAGTGTGACAACGGTATCCTGGTCGATCTGCATGCGGAACTCCTATTTTGAATGGTTGCCCGGCTTGTGAGGGGCGAGTTGCTTGACGAGTTGGAAAACCTCTGCGGCGTGTCCCTTCGGCATCACGTCGTAAAGGGCATGGCGGATGATGCCGTGCTTGTCGATGATAAAGGTGGAGCGGATCAGGTACAACTTCTTGTGACCATCGTGCTCCCGGAAGTGCATCACACCGTACTTGCGGCAGACCTCGCTCTCCACATCTGCAAGCAAGCGGATCGACAGACCGTGCTTGTCGCGAAAATCGGCATGAGCGAGGCAATCGTCGCGCGAAATACCGATTACGGCGCAACCGAGCCGGTTGAATTCGCTTTCGTGGTCGGAAAAGTCGATGGCCTCGAGCGTGCAGTAGGGCGTACCGTCCTTCGGATAGAAAAACAGCACGGCATGCTGCTTGCCGTGCAGGGAGGCGAAATCGAACATTTCCATGTCCGCATCGGGCAGGCTGAAAGTCGGTGCGGCTTGTCCTGCTTGGAGCATTGGCTTCTCCATAAATTGACGCCCGATTCTAAAGCAGATCGCCCTGCAATTTATCGCCGCGCTGGAGTGGCGAGTAAATCCGGTAGGCGTTACGTCCACCTGACTTGGCCCCATACATCGCCATATCGGCATTACGCTGGAGTTGTTCGCTATCCTGACCGTGTTGCGGGTAAAGGGCGATGCCGATACAACCGGAAATATTGGCGGTACCCGCATCCAGGTGATAGGGTTCGCCCAGCAGGCGCACCGCGCGCTGTGCGATCACTTCAGCCTCGTTCTCGGCGGTCATCTCAGTGAGGATGATGGCGAATTCGTCGCCGCCCAGCCGCGCCACGGTATCTGACTCGCGCACGCAACTGCTCATACGCCGCGCCGCCTCGACCAGCAACTGGTCACCGGCCGGATGTCCCAGAGTGTCATTCACTTCCTTGAAGCGATCGAGGTCAACCACCAGCAGGGCGAAAATTCGGTGATGGCGTCTGGCCTGATTGAATGCCGCCTGCAAGCGGTCGTTGAACAGGTGTCGGTTGGGCAGATCGGTCAGCACATCGTGATTCGCCTTGTAGCGTAGTAATTCCTCTGCCTCCTTGCGGCGGGTGATGTCGTGAAGTACCCCCACATGCTGGCCGACACCATCCCCATCATCGAGCTTGGCAATCGACAGCCACTCGACATGGATGTCCCCATTCTTGTGACGGTTCCAGATTTCACCTTCCCAATGCCCCCGCTCGTTCAACGTTCCCCACAACTCCGTATAGAACATTGCGTTGTGGCGCCCTGACTTCAGCAAACTGGGATCGCGCCCCATCACCTCTTGCGGCGTATAGCCGGTGATCGCGGTAAACGCGGGATTGACGCGCACGATTTTATTCTCTGCATCGGTAACAATGATCGCCTCGGCGGCGCTCTCGAACACGGCGCCGGCAATGCGCAACTCGTGCTCGCGCCTCCGCCGCTCGGCAATTTCCTGCTGCAGGTCGCTGTTGCGTTCCTCAAGCTCACGCGTGCGTTCCGCGATAGTGGCTTCTTGCGCATAGGTCAGTTCCTGCAACTCAAGGTAATGGCGACGCACCCTCCCGACGAGCAAATGCATCAGTGCGGTAGTGATGATAAAGCCACCGAGCACGATGAGCAGGCTACTCTGGCGGCGCTGGTCGCGCACGGCAAGCAGTTCTTCCGCCGGCATGGTGACCGAAATGCCGCCGCGAACATCGCCAACCTTGTACCCCTGCTTCTCATGGCACTTGAGGCAGGGTGGCGTGACATGCAGCGGCGCCATGTAACGATGTGCAGGATGCGTTCGATCGCTGAAAGCGAATTCACTGAAGAATTCGGTGCGCTCCTTCTGCTTGCCTTCCTCGAACAACTTGAGGCTTGCCTTTTCCCAGGCATCGGCGACATTCGCCGGACGGATCGGCTTCAGGCTGGTGATGTGGAAACGCACCCCAGTGGTTTTTTCCGCCAATTCGGCAAACTGCCGGGTCATGAAGGCCGGATTGATCATCGTCAACTCCCGCCCATCGACCGTCTTCACGTCGCGTTGGGGATGTTCCAGATACGGGTTGGACTGCGTGATCTCGGTCACTGGTACATAGACGCCGCCATGCCGCGCATTCCAGTCGCGCGTCAATTCGATCAGGTTGAAGACGACACGACCGCGCTCTTCCGCAATGGAGTCGATATTTTCTCCCACCCGTTGCCATTCGAAAGCGCCCAGAGTCAGAAAGAAAAGCGCCGACGCCACATAAATCGCAGCCAACGTGCCCCTGTAGCGATCGAGCACTGGTTGGGAACCGGTTGTCGCCCTGCCGGGACTCTCTCGAGAGGCTGATGGAGCGGATTTCATGTGCGCATTATGACCTGTAACAATTGCCTTGGATCACCCTCCCTGCAGAGCTTCGATCACCCGGCCTGAGAGCGCCTGGCGTGTTGCCGCCAGTCCCGCCAGTGCCACCCCCGCCAATCCGGCAAGCACGCCGACCAGCAGCAAATCAGGGGTCGGCAGGTAATCAAGATCGAATACCCAGCGCGCCAGCGCCGTGCCGATGGCCGTGGCGCAAAGACCAGCGAGCAGGCCGGCGATCGCGCCGAGCGTGGCGAATTCCGCAAACAGCGCCTGATGCAACTGACGCCGCCGCCCCCCGAGGGCACGCAACACCGCCAGTTCATGGTTGCGTTCTCCGGCACTCGCCTGCAAAGCCGCATACAGCACCACCAGGCCGGCCAGCAAGGAAAAACCGAAAACCAGTTGCACGGCACGCGCCACCTGGTCGAGCGTGGTCTGAAGTTGCCGCACCAGTGCCGCCACGTCGATCACGGTGAGGTTCGGGAACTGCCGCACCAGATCACTGATGGTCGTCTCCTGGCCGGGGGGCAGGTGAAAACTGGTAATGAAACTGGTCGGCTGTTCATCCATGCTGCCGGCCGGCGCAATGACGAAGAAATTGACGCGCATCGAATCCCATTCGAGCTTGCGCAACGAGGTGATGCGGGCAACCAGGGGCTGGCCGGCAATATCGAATAGCAACTCGTCGCCGACGTGCAGGTTGAGCGTTTCCGCCAGCCCCTTTTCCACCGAAAACTGCACACCGCCGCCGGATGCAGGCCAGCGACCGGCAATCACCTGGTTGCCGGCAGGCAGGTCATCGCGACTCGACAGATTGAATTCGCGATCGACCAGACGTTGGGCGCGCTCTTCGACAAAGTCTTGCGGATTCACCTTACGGCCATTCACACTCGTCAGGCGGCCGCGCACCATGGGCTCGAGACGCGGCGCGGGCAATCCCCGTTGCACAAAAAAGTCGGCGATGGCGGGACGCTGTTCGGGCTGGATATTGATGAGAAAACGGTTGGGGGCGTCAGCCGGTACTTTTGCCTGCCAGGCCAACAGCAGATCATTCCTCGCCAGAGAAAGGATCAGTAACGAGGTCAGGCCGAGCGCCAGTGCCACGACCTGCACCAGCGTGGTACCGGAGTGGCGCCGCAAGTTGGCCAGGCCGATACGCCAGCCGCCAGACAGCAGGCTCGATGGCAAGCGCCCCGTGAGTGTCAGCAGCCCCTGACCCACCAGTGCAAAAACGGCGACCGCGACCATGAAGCCGCCCAACACCACGCTGCCCAGACGAATATCGCCGGCCATCCACAATATCAGCCCAGCCAGGCAACCCAGGCCAATCAGGTATGAAACAACAGACAGGGGCGCCACCCCGCCCCACTCACGCCGCAGTACACGTACCGTCGGCACCGCCTTGAGGCGCAACAGCGGCGGGAGCACGAAACCCGCTACCAGCACCACCCCCACGGCGAACCCGTGCACCCAGGGCATGCCCCCCGGTGCAGGCAATTGTTCGGCCAGCAAGCCGGCCAGCATCTTGTGCAGGCCCGCCTGGCCGAGATAGCCGAGCACGCCGCCGGCCAGTGTCGCCGCCAACCCCAGCAGGATGAATTCCCCACCGTGAATGAACAGAATCTGCCGCTCGCTCGCCCCCAGGCAACGCATCACGGCGCAGGCATCGAGATGCGTCTGCATGTAACGGCGCGCCGCCATGCCGACCGCTACGGCGGCCAGCACCCCGGTCAGCAAGGCCGCGAGGCGCAGAAAGCGCTGCGCGCGCTCGATAATGTTGCGGATTTCCGGACGGGCATTGTCCAGGCTTTCGAGCTTTTCGCCGCGGCCCAAACGGGCGCTCACCCATTGGCGGAACGCCTCGACCGCGGGGCTTTCGCCCGCCACATGCAGGCGCCAACTGACGCGGCTGCCCGGCTGGATCAGGCGCGTCGTCGGCAGATCCGCCAGGTTGATGATGAGCCGGGGTGCCAGAGCAAATGGATTGATACCGCGATCCGGCTCCAGCGTGATGATCGCCGCCACATCCGCCGTCAGTTCCCCGAGTCGCAACCGTGCGCCACTGTCGGCAGCGAGCGTTGTCGCGAGACGCTCATCGGGCCAGACCGTTCCCTGCGCAGGCACGGTTGCCGTCTCGCCATCGCCGACATTTAGCCGGGGCGCAGTACGCATCGTCCCACGCAACGGATAACCTGCCGAAACCGCCTTGATTTCGGCCAGATGCACACCGCCATTGTCTGCCGCGCTGGCCACCATGCTGGGGAAACTGACGCTTTCCGCGAGCCGCAATCCCTGTTCCCTGGCAGCCTCGCGATAACTGTCCGGCCAGGGATGATCCGCCGTCAGCAGCAGATCGCCGCCGAGCAGCTGGTGCGCCTCATGCGCCACAGCCCGTTCGACACGGTCGGCCAGAAAACCGACGCTGGTAAGCGCCGCCACCGCCAGCACCAGCGCCAAACCGAGCACGGTCAAGTCGCCGGCACGTAAGTCGCGCAACAACATGCGCAATGTCAGACGCATCACCACCCCCGCATCTGCTCGATCGCCTGCTCGACGCGTTCGAGCGCAACGATCTCGATGCCCTTGATCGGCTGCTTCGGGGCATTCGCCTTGGGAATCAGTGCATGGGTAAAACCCAACTTTGCGGCCTCCTTCAAGCGTTCCTGCCCGCGCGGTGCGGGACGAATTTCGCCGGCCAGACCGATCTCGCCGAACGCGACCCACTTGCCGGGCAATGGCTTGTTGCGCAGGCTCGACACGATGGCGAGCAGCACCGCCAGATCGGCGGCCGGTTCCTGGATGCGCACGCCCCCGACGGCATTCACGAAGACATCCTGATCCCCGCACATCACCCCGGCATGGCGGTGCAGCACTGCCAGCAGCATGGCGAGACGCTGCGGGTCGAGTCCTACGGTCAGACGCCGTGGATTGCCACCCATCGCGGAGTCGACCAGCGCCTGGATTTCCACCAGCAACGGGCGCGTGCCTTCCTGCGTGACCAGCACGCAACTACCGGCAACATCCTGCGCATGTTGCGAAAGGAACAAGGCCGAAGGATTCGACACCCCCTTCAGTCCCTTGTCGGTCATGGCGAACACGCCCAGTTCATTGACCGCACCGAAACGATTCTTTACAGCACGCACCAGACGGAAGCTCGAATGCGTGTCACCTTCGAAATACAGCACGGTATCGACAATATGTTCGAGTACGCGCGGCCCGGCCAGCGCGCCCTCCTTCGTCACATGGCCAACGAGAATCACGCAGGTACCCGTCTGCTTGGCGAAGCGCGTCAGTTGCGCCGCGCACTCGCGCACCTGCGCGACGGAGCCGGGAGCTGACTGCAGGGCATCCGACCAGAGCGTCTGGATCGAATCGAGGACCGTGACCAGCGGCTTTTCGTTTTGCAGCGTGGCAATGATTTTTTCGAGGTTGATCTCGGGCAGCAGACGCAAACCGGCGGTCGGCAATTGCAAGCGGTGGGCGCGCAAGGCCACTTGTTCCGCAGACTCCTCCCCCGACACATACAGCACCGGCTGGCCGGTTTCCGCCAGCCGCGCCAAGGCCTGCAGCAGCAGCGTGGATTTTCCGATACCCGGATCGCCGCCGATCAACACCACGCCACCGGCCACCAGCCCACCACCGAGGACGCGATCGAACTCCTCCACACCGGTCGGCAGGCGGGGCTCATCGCGCGGCTTGATCATGGACAGGTCCTGCGGCTTGCTACTGCCGGCAAGCGGAGCAAAATTTGCGCCAAAGCGCTGGCTACCCGCGGTGGCGACTTCAGCCGCGGCTTCCACCAGAGTGTTCCACTGACCACAACCGGGGCATTGCCCCTGCCACTTGGGCGCGCTCGCACCACATTCGGTACAGGAATAAAACGATTTCGCCTTGGCCATATTCAGTGAATCTCGCTGACCGGTACGCGCGATGACAGCGCGCAGAAAAGTTCATAACTGATCGTGCCGGCCGCCGTAGCCACTTCGTCGGCTGGCAAGACGCTATCCCTCCCCTCACCCGCCACCGCCCGGCCCCACAGGGTCGCCGTCCCGCCAACGCCGACTTTTTGCGGCAGATGCGTGAGATCGACGCATAACTTGTCCATCGAAACACGGCCAAGGAGTCGGCTGCGTTGCCCATCCAACAGCACCGGCGTGCCGGTCGGCGCATGGCGCGGATATCCGTCAGCGTAACCACAGGCCACCACGCCGACCCGCATCGGCCGATCCGCAGTAAAAGTGCAGCCATAGCCGACGCTTTCACCGGTATCAAGCGATTGCACGGCGATGATTTCGCTTTGCAGCGTCATCACCGGCTGGAGGTCAAGCTCAGGAGCTGAACGCATTTTCGGAAACGGCGACCCGCCATAGAGCATGATGCCGGGGCGCGCCCAGTCACCGATGGCATGCGGATAGCGCAACAAGGCCGCCGAATTGGCCAGCGAGCGCGGATCGTCCATGCCGGCAGTCATGGCAGCCAGGCGTTCCAGTTGCCAATCCACACCGCGCGGCCCGTCAGCATCGGCAAAATGGGTCATAAGGGTTGGCTTCGCCACCTTGCCCGTCAGTGCGGTTCTGGCTGCCTTGAGTCCGACAACATCGAAGCCCAGCCGATGCATGCCGCTATCGAGCTTCAAATAGACAGGAAGGTCTGTCGGCCAACCAGCCCCGAGCAGTTGTTGCACCTGGTCGATCCGGTGCAGCACGGGAATCAGGCGATGCGCGATGAACAGCGGCAATTCGTTGGGCGCGTAAAAGCCTTCGAGCATCAGGATCGGCACGTCAAGGCCTGCCTGGCGCAACTGCACGGCGCGCTCCACCTCGATGAGTGCAAACCCATCGGTAATATCAGCCAGGGCATGCACAACACGCTCAAGACCGTGGCCATAGGCATTCGCCTTGACAACGCTCCAGAGCTTTGCCGCACCGGCGTGAAGGCGGGCAATGCCGAAATTGTGCCGCAGTGCGGCAAGGTTGATGGTGGCGCGAATAGGACGTGACATGGCGGACATGACAGACATGGCGTGGCCGGCGCCAAAATTGCTCAAGTGACTACTTGTTCTTGCACTCCTTGAGCCTTTCGCTCGCGTAATCGACGAAGGCCGTGACGAGACGCGAGCGGAATTTTTCCTTGGGATAAACCATCGAAAGCTTACGCGTCAGGCGTGGCTTGAGCGGAATGGAGACCAGGTCGCCGAGGCGCAGAGCCTTCATCACCGAGGTACGCGAGACGATGGAATAGCCGAGACCGGTTTCAACCACTTCCAGCAGGGCCACGGGGCTACCCAGTTCCATCACCGGCTGCATGTGATCGATATCGATGCCCGCCTTGCGCAGATAAACCTCGGTGCACTCACGCGTGCCGGAACCGGGTTCGCGCGAGACGAAGGAGTGCTCTGCCAGATGCTGAGGTGCAATTTCCTTGAGACGGGCGAGTGGATGTTTCGGGCTGCAGATGACCTGCAGCTCATCCTCGCAGCAAATCTCGGTTTGCAGGTTTGGCTGATGCGAGGGCGATTCGATAAAACCGATGTCGATCGTATGCTCGGCGACACGGGTTTCGATGCTCTCGGAATTGGCGACGATCAGCCGCGGACGCACATTGGGAAACTTGGACTTGAATTCGCCAAGGATGCGCGGCAAGAGAAATTCGGCGATGGTGGTACTGGCACCGACCAATAGCGACCCCCCCACTTCGCCGGTCATTTCGGCCAAGCGCACATCCATCTCACCCGCCAGACCGAGAATCTTTTCGGCATAGACGAGGACAAGTTCCCCCGCCGGTGTCAGCGAAATGCGACCGTGCCCACGATCGAACAGGCGTGTATTAAAGTGCTCTTCAAGCTGTTTGATCTGAAAGGTCACTGCCGGCTGTGTCATGAACAGCACTTCGGCTGCCTTGGTAAACGACAACTGCCGCGCAACGGCGTGGAAGACCTGAAGCCTGCGATCTGCCATGAATGCTCCCCTCTTATTAGGTTATGATTTCTATTCAATCACAAATTCAACGCATAAGAAAGCCTGATAACCAGTTTTTTCAGGCCTACCGATCCATCAGCGTGGTGCAGCAAATTTGCCTAAACACTTTCATGCTATAAACCGTCGGCCATGAGCCTCGGGTTTTACATCATCATGGCGGCGCAATTCTTTTCCGCGCTCGCCGACAACGCCCTCCTGATTGCCGCGATAGCTATTCTGCGCGACATGCAGGCGCCGGCTCAATACGAGCCGCTGCTGAAAACTTTCTTCACGCTTTCTTACGTCGTCCTTGCCGCATTCGTTGGCGCCTTCGCCGACTCGATGCACAAATGGCGCGTCATGTTTATCAGCAACGGCATCAAGATTTTCGGCTGTGGAATGATGTTCTTCAGCGTGCATCCGCTGCTTGCCTATGCCGTGGTCGGCCTCGGTGCCGCCGCCTATTCGCCGGCCAAATACGGCATCCTGACCGAGTATCTGCCCCACCGTTTGCTCGTTGTTGCCAACGGCTGGATCGAAGGGCTGACGGTCATCGCGATCATTCTGGGTGTTGTCCTGGGTGGCATGCTCATCCAGCCGGCCACGTCCGCCCACCTGCTTTCATTCGATTTCCCGCTGATCGACACCGGCATTGATACGCCACCAGAGATTTATCTGCTGATCATCGGCGTTTTGTACCTCATCGCCGCGCTGTTCAACCTTTACATTCCTGACACCGGCGTCGATCACAAGCCGCTGAAGAAAAATCCCATCTACTTGCTGCATGAATTCAACCACTGCCTGATGCTGCTGTGGCGCGACAAACTGGGTCAGATTTCTCTGGCGGTCACCACGTTGTTCTGGGGAGCAGGCGCCACGCTGCAATTCATCGTCATCGAGTGGGCAAAATCCGCCCTGAATCTTGGCCTGTCCAAAGCCAGCATGTTGCAAGGCGTTGTGGCCATCGGTGTGGCCATCGGCGCCGCTTTGGCGGCGAAAATGATCACGCTGCGAAAGGCGGTGCGTGTCATTCCCCTCGGCATCGCGATGGGTCTGGTTGTGATCAGCATGATTGCCGTACGCGACACCTGGCTGGCCGTACCGTTGCTTGTCATCATCGGCATCCTGTCCGGATATTTCGTTGTGCCGATGAATGCTTTGTTGCAGCACCGCGGACATATCCTGATGGGGGCCGGTCACTCCATCGCCGTGCAAAATTTCAATGAGAACCTATCGATTCTCTTCATGACGGGTATTTATGCGCTTCTCCTCAAGGCCGGTCTTCATATCTATTGGGTGATCGTGCTGTTCGGACTTTTTGTTGCCAGCATGATGTGGCTGGTCAAACGCCACCACGAAGCCAACCAACGCATCCACGATTCGGTCAGCCAGCTTGAGGATGTGCAGCACTGATGTAAAAATGAATCCTTTCTGTAACCACAAAAACCTTGTGTTGCTGCTCGGCATGTTCATTTCACTGAACACCTACTCCGCTGGATATTACGTTTGCCAGGATCCCAAAACCGGCAAGAAGACCGGCCAGGACTTTCCCTGCCAATCCGGCAAGGAAATCGGCAACTATGCAACCGTCAGCCCCTATGAATTAAGGGAGCGCGAGGAATCCGCAAAAGAGGGCAAGCGCCAGTTCGAGCGCCGGCATCCGGGAACCTACCGCCCGGAGGAGTACATGACCGAGGAAGAGTATGAAAAATACAAGGTGACCTACAAGCGCCAGGAAGAAGAACGCAAAAAACAGAAAGAACAGCAGGCTGTCCAGGAAGCCCTAGATCGGGCAGCAAGAGCGGAACAGCGCGCGATCGAAGCAGAACGGATTGCGCGCGAAACCAACATCAAAGCAACCGAAGCCGAAGAAGCCGCAGCGCAAAGGGCTCCCATATTCCTGTCACCACCGCATCGCCCTCGACCACACAGGTAGATCAACAATTGCGGCCCGGGGGGTTGCCGGTAAAAACTTGGATTAGTCTTTGCCTGACACAATGATCCCTGCCAGCAACCACGAGATCACGCTGTAAGCCATTGCACCCCAGAAGCCTGCCCAGAATCCCAAGACAGTAAATCCGTCGATAAACGACCCGACAAACCAGAACAGAAATCCGTTGATCACGAAGATAAACAGGCCGAGCGTCAGCAGGGTTACCGGTAGCGTCAAAAGGATCAGCACTGGCCGAATGACCGTATTCACCAAGCCGAGAATTAAGGCGGCGATCAACGCCGTCGTAAAGCTATTCACTACGATTGAGGGCATCAGGTACGCGACGGCCAGCAATGACACTGCGTTGATCAGCCAGAGAAGCAGTAATTTCATGGTGAATCGCCCCTGAATTATTAGACATATACCGTTAAATGTACCGTCAACAATGACGGTATTTTTTCGAATCGGTTTGGACGGTATTGGACAGAAAAGCCCCGCTCCTGCGGGGTTTCAGGACTTCTTGAGACTTCTTTGGAGGGATACTTGGTGGGTCGTGACGGGCTCGAACCGCCGACATTCTGCGTGTAAGGCAGACGCTCTACCAACTGAGCTAACGACCCTCGACCTCAGTAGCTATCCTGCATGTTGAGCAGAATACTTACTGGAGCCATCAAAGCAAAAAAACTGACAAGCATTTTACCAAAGCCTTCCGTTTCAGTGCTTGATTAAAGCGGCCGCGACAGGTTCTGCATCAGCCACTGGCAGAACCGTCGGTTGAGCTTCGACAACCGGAGATTCAGGCAGCGGTTGAGGCATACGCTCAAGTGCCAGCTCGAGTACTTTGTCGATCCACTTGACGGGCAGAATCTCGATGCGGTTCTTGATCGTGTCGGGAATCTCCGCCAGATCCTTGACGTTTTCCTCAGGGATCAGCGCAAGCCGGATACCACCGCGCACGGCAGCGAGAAGCTTTTCTTTCAGTCCGCCGATCGGCAGCACTTCACCACGCAAGGTAATTTCACCGGTCATGGCGATGTCGGCACGCACCGGGATTCCCGTCAACACCGAAACGATGGCCGTGCAGATAGCGATGCCGGCGGAAGGACCATCCTTCGGCGTCGCACCTTCAGGCAAGTGAATGTGCAAGTCGTTTTTCTGATAAAAGTCTTCGGGAATTCCCAATTGCTTGGAGCGACGCCGCACTACGGTAAGGGCAGCCTGAATCGACTCCTGCATGACTTCACCCAGCTTGCCGGTCGTCATGGTCTTGCCCTTACCGGGGACAGCGACGGACTCAATCGTCAGTAGCTCGCCACCAACCTCGGTCCAGGCCAGCCCGGTAACCTGACCAACCTGATTCTCTTTTTCCGCCATGCCAAAGCTGTAACGGCGCACGCCCAGAAATTTGTCGAGGTTCTTGTCGTTGACGATGATCTTGTTCTTGCGCTGGCGCATCACCAGCGACTTGACCACCTTGCGGCAGATCTTCGAGATTTCACGTTCCAGCGCGCGCACGCCAGCCTCGCGGGTGAAATAGCGCACAATATCGCGGAGCGCATCGTCGGTCACAGACAATTCTTCACGCTTCACACCGTTGTTTTTCATCTGCTTCGGCAGCAGATAGCGCAGGGCAATATTCACCTTTTCGTCTTCGGTGTAGCCAGCCAGGCGAATCACTTCGAGGCGATCGAGCAGCGCAGCCGGGATATTGAGCGAATTGGCCGTGGCAACGAACATCACATCCGACAAGTCGAAATCGACTTCGATGTAATGATCCTGGAAGGTGTGATTCTGTTCCGGGTCGAGCACTTCGAGCAGCGCAGACGACGGATCGCCACGAAAATCCATGCCCAGCTTGTCGACTTCGTCAAGCAGGAACAATGGGTTTTTGACACCCACCTTGGTCATATTCTGCAGGATCTTGCCAGGCATCGAACCAATGTAAGTGCGGCGATGACCGCGAATCTCGGCTTCGTCACGCACGCCGCCCAGGGCCATACGCACGAATTTGCGATTGGTCGCCCGCGCAATCGACTGACCCAACGAGGTCTTGCCGACACCTGGAGGGCCAACCAGGCAAAGGATCGGCGCCTTGACCTTGTCGACACGCTGCTGCACGGCAAGGTATTCGACAATGCGCTCTTTGACTTTTTCGAGGCCGTAGTGATCCTTGTCGAGAATCTTCTCCGCAGCAGAAAGATCTTTGGAGATCCGTGATTTTTTCTTCCAGGGCAATCCGAGTAGCGCATCAATGAAGTTGCGTACTACGGTTGCCTCGGCCGACATGGGCGACATCAGCTTGAGCTTCTTCATTTCGGCGTTGGCTTTGGTCAACGCCTCCTTACTCATGCCGGCAGCCTTGATTTTCTTTTCCATCTCCTCGATGTCGGCACCCTCTTCGCCTTCACCGAGTTCCTTCTGTATAGCCTTGACCTGCTCATTGAGGTAGTACTCGCGCTGGCTCTTTTCCATCTGCCGTTTGACCCGGCCACGGATGCGCTTTTCCACCTGGAGAATGTCGAGTTCGGTTTCGAGTTGTCCCAATAGCTTGTCGAGGCGATCATCGACGCTGAACATCTCGAGGATTTCCTGCTTGAGCTCGAGCTTCATCGGCAAATGGGCGGCGATGGTATCGGCCAGACGACCGGCCTCCTCGATTCCCGCCAATGAAGTGAGGATTTCCGGCGGAATCTTCTTGTTCAGTTTCACATACTGGTCAAACTGCGCCAGGATAGTGCGGCGCATCGCTTCGATTTCATGGCTGCCACGCTCATTGAGCGCCACCGGCGTGACCCCGGCAACAAACAATGTCTTGCGGTCTTCGACCCGGTCGATGTGCGCGCGCTGCGTACCCTCAACCAGAACCTTGACGGTGCCGTCGGGCAGTTTCAGCATCTGCAGAATATTGGCGATGCAACCTATCCCATATAGATCGGCAGTATCGGGTTCATCCTTGGCGGCAGATTTTTGTGCAACCAACAGGATGCTCTTGCCGGCTTCCATGGCGGTTTCAAGCGCCTTGATGGATTTCGGGCGCCCGACGAACAGCGGGATGACCATGTGGGGGAAAACCACCACGTCCCGCAAGGGCAGGAGTGGCAACATGTTATTTTCTTTGGAAAGATCGAGTTCGTCAGACATGGACGCATCCTCTCATGGTTAGTCTCGTTTTCCCACATGGGGGCACGGACAGGGGATTCAAGCCGCCGCCGTTGTACTGCAACGGCGTGACGGAGGCAACGATCAGTTTAGTTGGAGCCGGACACTTTGGGTTGGTCGGCGTAGATCAAGAGCGGCCGCGTCCCCGATTCGATCATACCCTCATCAATGACCACTTTTGTCACGCTGGACAGGCTGGGCAATTCGAACATGGTATCGAGCAGCGCGTTTTCCATGATCGAACGCAAACCACGCGCACCGGTCTTGCGCTTGACAGCTTTCCTGGCGATTGCCTGCAACGCCGAGGGCCGCACTTCCAGTTCGACACCCTCCATCGCAAACAGTTTCTGATACTGCTTGATCAGCGCGTTCTTCGGTTCAATGAGGATCTGCACGAGGGCGACCTCATCAAGCTCAGTGAGATTGGCCACCACGGGTAGCCGGCCGATCAGCTCGGGAATCAGGCCATACTTGACCAAATCATCCGGCTCAACCAGCGCCAGGGTTTCACCAACACTGGTGTTAACCTTGCTCTTGACCTGGGCGCCAAAGCCAATACCGGACCTTTCGGAACGCTCCTGGATGATCTTGTCCAGACCATCAAATGCGCCACCGCAAATGAAAAGAATGTTCGCGGTATTGACCTGGATGAAGTCCTGGTTGGGATGTTTGCGTCCGCCTTGGGGCGGCACAGAAGCAATGGTGCCTTCGACCAGTTTGAGCAGCGCCTGCTGCACGCCTTCACCGGACACATCACGGGTAATCGAGCGGTTTTCGCTGCGGCGGGAAATCTTGTCGATTTCGTCGATATAGATGATGCCTTGCTGTGCCTTTTCGGCTTCGTAATCGCAGGTTTGCAGGAGCTTCGCAATGATGTTTTCGACATCCTCGCCGACGTAGCCGGCTTCGGTAAGTGTCGTGGCATCGGCAATCACGAAAGGTACATTCAGCAGACGTGCCAGCGTCTGGGCCAGAAGTGTCTTGCCGCAACCGGTCGGCCCGACCAGCAGGATATTGCTCTTGGAGAGCTCGACATCATCCTTGCCTTTGGGCTCGTTGCGCAGACGCTTGTAGTGGTTATAGACGGCAACCGAGAGAATTTTCTTCGCCTGCTCCTGACCGATCACATATTGATCGAGAACATCGCGAATCTCGGTCGGGATGGGGAGATCGCGCGTCGCCTTGCCCGGCTCTTCCAGGGTGCCATCATCACGGATGATGTCGTTGCACAGGTCGATACACTCGTCACAAATGAACACTGACGGGCCGGCAATAAGCTTTTTAACCTCATGCTGGCTCTTGCCACAGAAAGAGCAATAGAGCATTTTTTCGGGGCCGCTTTTCTTTTCCGCCATCGTTCGCCTCTTTAGTCTCTTCCAGTTACCGTTTAGTACAGGTTGCTGCGGATCCCGACGCTCAGATCGCTTCGGCGCGTGAGCTCAGCACCTTGTCAACCAGGCCATACTCGACAGCAGCCGTAGCCGACAGGAAATTATCACGATCCGTGTCGCGTTCGATGCGCTCGATCGGCTGGCCGGTGTGATTGGCGAGCATTTCGTTGAGTCGCTGTTTCAGGTAAAGAATTTCCTTGGCGTGGATCTCGATGTCCGAGGCCTGCCCCTGAAATCCACCCATCGGCTGATGAATCATCACGCGCGAATTCGGCAGGCAATAACGTTTGTCCTTGGTACCCGCAGCCAGCAGAAAGGCGCCCATCGAGGCCGCCTGACCGATACAGAGTGTGGACACATCCGGTTTGATGAACTGCATGGTGTCGTAAATCGCCATCCCTGCCGTCACCGATCCGCCGGGTGAATTGATGTAGAGGTAGATATCCTTTTCGGGATTTTCCGACTCGAGGAACAGCAACTGGGCAACGATCAGATTGGCCGTGATGTCATTCACCGGTCCGACCAGAAAAACCACCCGCTCCTTGAGGAGGCGCGAGTAAATGTCGTAGGCACGCTCACCACGGCCGCTGGTTTCGATAACCATCGGCACCATGCCGAGCGCCCGCGTTTCAGTCATTTCCGTAATTTCGGACCTCTGCATTCCATGAAATGTCATGCCTGATTTCCCATCAGTTCGTCAAAAGCAACGTCTTTGTCGGTGACCTTGGCGTTAGCCAGCACCCAGTCGACAACATTGTTTTCCATGGCCAGCGCTTCGGCCTCGGCGAGGCGCTGGGGCTGGCTGTAATACCAACGAACCACTTCCTTCGGATCTTCGAAGGTGGCGGCAAAATCATCGACCACGGCACGCACCTGCTCAGGCTTCACATGCAGGTCCTTGTCTTTGACGAGTTCGGCAACGATCAAACCGAGGCGTACGCGCTTCGCTGCCTGATCGGTGAACCAGCTGGCATCGACGGGAATATTCTTCATCTGCGCGCCGCGCCCTTCCAGATCCTGGCGGGCTTTGTCAGCCATCTGCTGCGCCTCGACCTCCACCATGGCCTTGGGTACGTCGATCGGATTGGTTTCGAGCAGCGCATCCATCGCCTGCTCCTTGATGCGCGCGCGCAGGCGCTTGGCGACTTCACGCTCGAGATTACTGCGCACTTCGGCGAGCATCTTGCCGGTATCACCGTCGGCAATCCCCAGCGAACGGGCGAAGTCGGCATCGACCGCCGGGAGTTGCGGCGCTTCGACAGACTTGACCTGGACGGTGAATTGCACCGTGTTACCCGCCAGATCCTTGGCGTGATAGTCATCAGGAAAAACCACATCGAAAACTTTTTCCTGGCCGGCGGTAACGCCTTGCAGGGCCACCTCGAAATCTGGCAGCATCATGCCGCCGCCGACGAAGACAGGATAATCTTTTGCAGTTCCGCCATCGAAAGCCTCGCCATTGCGACGGCCGGTAAAGTCGATCACCAGACGATCGCCCGTCTCGGCGGCACGCGTGACGACGGAATAGGTAGTGCGCTGCTTGCGCAAGACTTCGATGGTCTTATCGACCTCGGCATCGCCGACTGACAATACGGGTTTTTCGATCGCGCGACCACCAATGTCAGCAACCTTGAACTCCGGGAAAACCTCGAAAATGGCGGTGAAATCCATCTGGCCTTCGGTGCCGGCAGGCTTGGGTTCGATACGCGGCTGACCGGCCACGCGCAGATTCTGTTCGCGTACTGTCTGACCGAAGGATTTTTCGATTGCCGCGCCGATGGCTTCGGAGCGTGCCTGCTGGCCATACATCTGCGCCACCATTTTCATGGGCACTTTGCCGGGACGGAACCCCGCCACCTTGGTGCTCTTGGCCATCCGCTTAAGTTGCTGTTCCACCTCGCGTTCGATATCGGACAGCGCCACGGTCATTTCGATGCGGCGTTCCAATGCACTGGGGGGAGCGGCCTCAGTAGTGGTCTGAGTAACGGCGGTTTCCTGAGTCGTTTCCATGAAAAATCCTTGAAATGAAGCTAAATTAAAATCGGGGTGGTGGTTGCCTGGATACCTGACGAGCAAAGCCTGAAGCCTTGCCTCGTGGTTCATTCTCGCTTGCGGAAAATGAATTTTATCACCGTAAAACCAGCCGAAATGTTAGTGAGAAAAGGAAAACGTGGCTTTCTGATGCTTTCAGAACCCGTTTCTGAAGATTATTCGACGATCTTGTTGATGGGCAATTCAATGATGCCGCGCGCGCCGGCTTGGTAAAGTCGGGGAATCAGTTCGCGCACGAGCTTTTCTTCCACCACCGTGCTGAGTTCCACCCAATCGGGGTCTGCCAGGGTAGAAAGCGTCGGAGCGGCCAGCGCCGGCAGGATTTTCAGCACTTCGTCCAGACTCGCACGCGGTACATTCATCGACAACAGGACGCGAGTCGCGGCAGCAATCGCCCCCTTGAGCAACATCAGCAGGCGGTCGGTCTTGCCCTGTTTCCATGCATCGGTCAGCGACTGGTGATTGGCGATGAAACGCGGAGTACTTTCCAGCACCACATGTAGCACCTTGAGGTTATTGGCGCGCAGGGAAGAGCCCGTCTCGGAAACGTCAACGATGGCATCCGCCAGAATCGGCGGCTTGACCTCCGTGGCGCCCCAGGAAAACTCTACCTCGGCGGTCACGCCATGCTGTTCCAGAAAACGCCGGGTCATGCCGACCGTTTCGGTGGCAATACGCTTGCCTTGCAGATCCTTCACAGACTGGAAGGGCGATTCCTCCTTCGCCGCCATCACCCAGCGCACCACGCCATAGTTGGGCCAGGGTGCGCGCAGATCAGCCAGTTCCGCCACATCGGCGCCGGTCTCCAATATCCAGTCCAACCCGGTGATGGCGCAGTCCAGAATCCCCTGCCCCACATAGCGGGCCATTTCCTGGGGACGAATCAGGATGCATTCGATCTCGGGATCATCGATGCCCGGATAATAAGAGCGACCCGAAATGCGCAGGTCGAAGCCGGCAAGGTCGAAAAGTTTCTGGGTTGTATCCTGCAGGCTACCCTTCGGGATGCCCAAACGTAATTTATGTGGCGCGGTCATAGTCGTAAGTTCGCGAAACTTCAGAAGTAATTGAAAATCAATGTGGTGCCCGGGAAGGGACTCGAACCCCCACACCTTGCGGCGCCAGAACCTAAATCTGGTGCGTCTACCAATTTCGCCACCCGGGCACTTGCGCAGCCTGACGGTAAGATTCAGCTCGCGCGAGTGATCGCGGATTTTAGCGGAATCGCACCTATACTGCCGCCCGATGGCTGTCGATCACTACGAGAACTTCCCCGTTGCCTCGATCTTGTTGCCGGCGCCGCTGCGTCCGGCGGTGGCCGCCATCTATGCGTTTGCCCGTTCGGCGGATGATTTCGCCGACGAGGGCGACTTGCCAGCCGCCGAACGCCAGCGCCTCCTGGCGGAATACCAACTCGAACTTGACCGCATCGAGCGCGGTGAACCGACCGATCAGCCGATCTTTCAACGCCTGGGCCCACATATTGCAGCGCATCAACTGCCGCTGGAGCTGTTCCGTGACCTGCTCGACGCTTTCTCCCAGGATGTGGTGAAAGATCGCTATGCCAGCTTTGACGAGTTGATGGACTACTGCCGGCGCTCTGCTAATCCTGTCGGCCGCCTGCTGCTACACCTCTTCGACGCCGCCACGCCGGACAATCTGCAACGTTCGGATGCCATCTGCTCCGCCCTGCAACTCATCAATCACTGGCAGGATGTCGACATCGACCTTGCCAAGGGACAAAATGGACGCATCTACCTGCCTCAGGACGAAATGGCGCGCTTCAGCATCTCTGACGACACATTGAAGAGCCATCCCGCCAGCGCCGACTTTCGCGAACTGATGCGTTTTCAGGTCGACCGCGCTCGCAACCTGATGCTTTCCGGCGCTTCGCTCGGTCACGACCTGCCCGGCCGTATCGGCTTGGAAATCCGCGCCATCGTTGCCGGCGGGCTGCGCATTCTCGACAAGATCGAGGCCGTCGATTACGACGTGTTCAACCATCGTCCGGTGCTCGGCGCGTTCGACTGGCCACGCATCCTGCTGAAGGCCGCATTGCCATGAGCCCAGATGCCTACTGCACCCAAAAAGCTAAGGCAAGCGGCTCAAGCTTCATCCTGAGCTTTCGCTTCCTTACCGCGCAGCGCCGCCAGGCCATTACTGCGCTCTACGCCTTCTGCCGTGAAGTCGACGATGTGGTCGACGAGTGCCGCGATCCCGCCATTGCCCGCGCCAAGCTCGACTGGTGGCGCGCCGAACTAGGCACACTCGACGGCGGCCAGCCCAGCCACCCGGTCACGCAATCCCTCGCTACCGCGCGCCAACGCTTCGCCCTGCCCGTTGAGGAACTGACAGAAATCATTGACGGCATGCAGATGGATCTCGACCAGACGCGCTATGCCAGCTTCAAGGAACTGCAGCTGTATTGCCACCGCGCCGCCGGCGTGGTCGGCCTGCTGGCCGCCGAAATCTTCGGCTATAGCGAGCGCCATACCCTGAAATATGCCCACACCCTCGGGCTCGCCTTCCAACTCACAAATATCATCCGCGATGTCGGCGAGGATGCCCGGCGGGGACGCATTTATCTGCCACTGGAAGAACTCGCACGCTTCGGCGTCAGCGAACATGACATCCTGAACAGCCGGCACAGCGAGCCATTCGTCGCCCTGATGCGCTTCCAGGCCAAGCGGGCGCGTGCGCACTACGCGCGCGCCTTCGACCAATTGCCCGCCACCGACCGCAAGGCGCAACGCGCGGGACTCATCATGGCGGCCATCTACCAGTCGCTGCTCGACGAGATCGAGAAAGACGACTTCCTGGTGCTGGATCGCCGCACGTCGCTGACGCCACCGCGCAAGCTCTGGCTGGCACTCAAAACCTGGTTCAACACATGAGTCGTGTTGCGATCATTGGCGCTGGCTACGCAGGACTGGCCGCCGCCGTCGAACTGGCCGACGCAGGCGTCGCGGTGGATGTTTTTGAAGCTTCGCGCACGCTGGGCGGACGGGCACGCGCCGTCGAGCTTGATGGCATGACCGTCGACAACGGCGCCCACATTCTCGTCGGTGCGTATCGGGAAACCCTGCGGCTGATGGAAAAAGTCGGTGCTGGCCAGACGGCACTAAAACGCCAGCCATTGCACCTTGAATTTCCCGGGCACATGAAACTGGTCGCGCCTCGTCTACCGGCCCCCTGGCATCTGGTCTGGGCGCTGCTTACAGCAGAAGGCCTGACATTTTCAGAAAAGTTCGCCGCCATCCGCTTCATGCGCGCGCTCAAAAAGGCCCGCTTCCGCTTGCCGCGCGACATCACCGCCAGGCAGCTGATCGCCAACCAGCCACCGCGCCTGCGCCGCTTCCTCTGGGAGCCGCTCTGTCTGGCGGCACTGAATACACCGGTAGCCATCGCCTCGGCGCAGGTGTTTCTCAACGTGCTGCGCGACAGCCTCGCCGCCGATCGCGCTGCATCCGACCTGCTGCTGCCGGTTACCGATTTTTCGCAGCTGTTTCCCGAGCCAGCGGCGCGTTACATCGCCGCGCATGGCGGACAAGTCATCCGCGCGACACGCATCGGACAATTGAAAAAAGTCGGCGTGACCGAAGGGAATCCCTGTGGGACTGGCTGGACGGCACACGCAAAAGAAAGCCACGGCCCCTACGACCAACTCGTGCTGGCCACCGCGCCCTACCATCTGCCGCTCCTGATCGCCCCGCATCCTGAATTTAACACCCTCAGCGGGCAACTCAACGGCGTGCAATGGCAGCCGATCGCCACCGCCTATCTCGCCTACCCGGCCTCCGTGCGCCTGCCCTTTGCGATGTCCGGCGTTGATGGCCGCTATGCCCAATGGCTGTTCGACCGCGGCGCATTGTGCGGCCAGCACGGCCTCATCGCGGCAGTCATCAGCGGCGCCGGCCCCTGGCAGGAGCTAAGTCATACCGAATTGGCGCAGGCCATCCACGCCGAAATTGCTGTGTTGCTTCCCGGCCTGAAACCGCCGACCCGTCACTGGGTGATCGAGGACAAACGCGCCACATTTGCCTGTACGCCAAACCTCGCCCGGCCGCCCACGGCGACCGCTTGCCCAAATGTCTGGCTGGCCGGCGACTTTGTGGCGGGTGATTACCCATCCACCCTCGAAGGCGCCGTGCGCAGCGGCGTCGCGGCGGCACGCGCCGTGATTGCCGCCCGCGCCGTGCTTGCGGCACGCAGCGTACTTGGGCACGCAGCGTAACTAAGCAGCCGCCATCAACTGCGCCTGTACCCGGACAGCATTGAGCAATACCGGGTCCATCACTTTCGGGTAGAGCGGGTAGAAATGCGCGGTTTCGCCGGCTTGCGCGGCCGCAGTGATTTCCAGGCGGGTCCGCACAGCGTCCGACAAGGGCAACATCAACAGCCGCGGCGCCAGCCATGCACAGTAGCGTGCGTAATGCATTGCAGCGGCGCCGTCCGGTTCTCCCAGCAACTGCTCGGGAAAGTCAGCAGCGGGTAACTCGCGCCCGTCCGGTACGCCCTGAGCAT
Source organism: Rhodocyclaceae bacterium (assembly GCA_011391215.1). Lineage (GTDB taxonomy): Bacteria > Pseudomonadota > Gammaproteobacteria > Burkholderiales > Rhodocyclaceae > Sulfuricystis. Next base: position 226 of record JAABQX010000070.1, on the reverse strand, counting down.
CCAGCACGCGACCGGCGCCATGCGGCAGTCGCTCGACCCAGAGTACGGATGGCAACGCCGCCCGCGCCACCCAAGCCTGCAGCGCCGTGCAGTCAGCTGCCATAACGCCCTGCACATCGGCCAGCGCCGCGTTCCAGCGCCGGCTGATGCGTTCGGGAAGCAAAGCATCTTTCCCCTGGCTTTGCAGCAGGGCCAAGGGTTTGCCGGATTGCTCCTCCACCAGCCA
>JAABQX010000069.1 GCA_011391215.1 Rhodocyclaceae bacterium | reverse complement strand
CGCTTCAGCCGGGGGAAAACCTTGAACAAGCCGACCTCGATCTGACGAAGATTGGCGATCGTGCGGCAGGAAAAAACGTAATCAGCGACCAACTCGGCATGCTCGGTGTTCGCTGACGGTTTCGCCGCCTTTGGCGATAGCGGATTACCGAGCAGTTCGGGCGGCAAGGCAGCGTGAATGCTGACGGAACTGAGCGAACATAGAGCCGCGACATCGCTGACGAAAAAATTGGCTGCCTCCCGCAAGCTGATAGCCATCGCCCGCACCCGCTCGCGTTCGGCATCGTTACGCGGCGAGCGTTCGAAACCGATCAGGTTATCAAGCGGCGACTCAAGGCTGATGCTAAAACCGTCCTCATCGACAACGACGGTCAATTCCGCCTGGCCGTGCAAGTGCGCCGGGGCGGCATGGGCGATTGCTGCGGTCAACCCCAAAAAAAGGCCAAAAATGAACTTGTTCATGGGATCGTCCTGGTTGATGTGGCGCTTACCAGCCGGCATCCATCGCCAACAGAATGCGCGGTGCTTCATTGGGCGCCACAGCGGGCGAACGATGAATGACACCCCGCCCGGCATTGCCCTGCCACAGGCTGCCCTTGAGCAAGGCCACGGCGAAAGAGGGGATGACCTCGATACGGCTGCTGGGCCCGAGAAGGCCGGAACTTCCATCAGGCAAGCCGTTGGCACCCGCGCCGAGTCGGCTGCGGTCTACCCCCTCATCATCGACCCACTCGCTCCCCGGGCCGCGATAGGTGCACAGCAGCCGGATGCCAAGGCGATCGACGTGCAGGCGCGGACACATCGCCTGGCCGATTACTTCCAGGCGGAGGCCGATGGTCTTTGCATCCAGCAATTCGCCCAGGATATCGGCGAGCAGCGCGATGTCGGTCGTCAAGGCATCGCGTCCCTCCCCCCCGGGCAAACGTGAAAAATCGGGGCTTTCGCCGGGTTTTAGTTGCTGGCGAAAGCCGCTGCCCATATCGGCCAGGGACGCATTGAGGTAGCCAGCAATCAACGGATCAACCGGGCGTTGCCAGATTGCCAGTTGCACCGCCGGCTCGAAGATGCGCAGCAAGTCATTGAGTTGCGTACTGAATGCTGTATGCGGGCGGCTCAATAGGTGAGCTTCGGCGATGCAGTTCATGGTGCTCCTTTGGTGTCGGTATAGCGACGTTTGCACAGCGTCTGTTGGGGGCAGGCGAAAAAACGAGATAGATAATTTGGCGTCATGCCGAAAAGTCCCGGTTGAAAGCCAGAGGCTGCCCTCGATAGCGCCAGTCGATCGAGCCGGACCGGTAAGCCAGTTGCCCGGAGACGACCGTAGCGCTGACACGACTGCGGAAGCGTCGGCCGACAAAGGGCGACCAGCCGCAACGACTGAGGATGGGATCATCCGGCGCGTTCAAATCGCGGTCGCCGATCAGCACCAAGTCGGCCCAATAGCCCTCACGCAGGTAGCCGCGTTCGGCAATCTGAAACAGGTCGGCAACGCGGTGGCTGGTTTTGGCGACCAGCGTTGGCAGGTCGATGATGCCATCGTGCACCAGCCCCATCAGGCCGGGCAGCGCGTGCTGGGCGAGCGGCAGGCCGGCGGGTGCCTGGAAGTAACTCCCGGCCTTTTCTTCCAGCGTATGCGGTGCGTGGTCGGTACCGATCACATCCAGCCGGTTGCTGTTCAGCGCGGTGCGCAGCGCATCGCGGTCGGCTTCACTTTTGACGGCCGGATTGCACTTGAGATGGCTGCCGAGTCGCGTGTAGTCGCGATCGTCGAACAACAAATGGTGGACGCAGACCTCGGCGGTGATGCGCTTGTCGATTAGCGGCTTGTTTTCGAAGAGTTCAAGTTCGCGCGCCGTGGAAATATGCAGCACGTGCAGCCGAGTGCCGTGTTTTTTTGCCAATTCGACCGCCAGCGAAGACGAGCGATAGCAAACCTCGGTATCGCGAATCAGCGGGTGCGCCCAGAACGGCACCGCCTCACCGTGGGTTTTTCGCCATTTTTCCTCGTTCACCGTAGCACTTGGGCTGTCCTCGCAGTGGGCCAGCAGAATCGTTGGTGCGCAGGCAAAAAGCCGCTCCAGCACGATTGGATCATCAACCAGCATGTTGCCGGTCGAGGCACCCATGAAAACCTTGATACCAGCGATTTCGCGTGGGTCGACGGCCGCTACGGCATCGAGATTGTCGTTCGAGACGCCGAAATGGAAGGCATAGTTGGCCAGCGAATCACAGGCGGCAATCGCTTTCTTGTTCGCCACGGCAGCCATCGACAGCGTCGGCGGCTTGGTGTTCGGCATGTCCATGAAGCTGGTGATGCCACCCGCCACCGCCGCGGCTGACTCGGTCGCAATGCAGCCCTTGTGGGTCAGCCCCGGCTCGCGGAAATGCACCTGGTCGTCAATCATGCCGGGCAGCAGCCACTGGCCAGCGGCGTCGATTTCCTCATCGGCACAGATGTCGATGCTGGGTGCGATCTTGTCGATGCGGCCGTTTATGACCAGCAAGTCAGCGTCGAAGATGCGGCCTTCGTTGACCAGGCGGCCATTGCGGATCAGTAGCGTGCTCATCTCAGAACTCGTTCTGCAATTTCTTGTAGCCCTGCACCAACTCGTGATTGGTGCGCACCACGTCCTCGGAAAACTCCGTGGCTTGCGCCGTGACGCGAGCCATGGCGGCAAGGTCGGTGCGCGGGCCGATGCGTTCGGTGGAGGGCACATAAAAACCGGCCGGCAGATCGGCACCATCAACCACCGCGTTATGGCGAACGACACTGCCATCGCCAACGGTGCAGTTGAACAGCACGCTGTTGAAGCCGATGAAGACGTTGTTGCCGACGACGCAGGGGCCATGGACGATGGAGCGGTGGGCAATCGAGGTGTGTTCGCCGATGTCGACCAGTGCGCCGGATTTTGAATGGATGACGACGCCGTCCTGGATGTTGGAGTGGGCGCGGATGCGGATTGGTTCGAGGTCACCGTCGGCATTGACCTCGTCGGCGCGGATCACGGCGTAGGGGCCGACGAAGACGTTTTCCTCGATGATAACCTTGCCGCAGATGATGGCGGTCTGGTCGACGTAGGCCGATTCGTGGATTTGTGGCAGGTCGCCGCGCGGGTTTTTGCGGATCATGAGGCGGTTGCTCCAGCTTGGTTGTTGATCATTCGCCGCCAGCCCAGAACGCACCCCGTCAGAGTGAGCGCAATACCCAACAGTGAAAGAGCAATAACGGCGAGGTCTCGTAGCAGAGGAAAGTCCACAAGAACCGGCACATCAAAACGGTGCAAGCCTTGATACAACCAGCGGTGGGCGAAGTCGTGGCGGTTGCTGACAACTTCGATCCGGCCGTTGCGCGGGGAAATGTAGAGCACCGTTGTATCCGGATCATCGAGTTCGATACGCGCCACCGGAAAGGCGCGGGGATGATGACGCAATCCAAAGTAGCGGTTATCGGGCTCATGCAGCCAGGCCGAATGCGTGACTCCGCCGATCCTCATGCCGCGCACCGCGCTTTCTATTTCTTTCAGTGGCAGCGCCGCATAAGCAGCTTTGCCATCGAGGCTGATCTGCGAATTACCCGCTTGCTTGTCGATCCGCACCAGCGATGCGCCAAGACGCAGCCATTCAATTTCACGGCTATCGGCACTGGGCGTCGGGTGAAGATTCAATTCAGATATCAGGAGCGCAGCTGCGCCTCCCGGTTTTTGCGGGCCGACGGCCAGGCCAATCGGGGCAAGAGATAACCAGCCGCTGAAAAGCCAAGTCAAAACGACGATTCCCCCGCTCAGCCCGAGTAAATGATGCCAACGCTTCCAGGGCGCGCGGTAAGGTGTGAAGCGTCCTTCACTGTAGGTGTTTCGCAGGCGCAGGCTTTGCCAGCCGAGCCAAAGCCCACTGACAGTGAGGACGAGTGCGAGGAAACTGCCCCAAAGGACAAGGTTGCGCCATAGCGGCGTGTTCTGCCGAAGCGGCGTGATGTAGACCCAGTGAATCACACTGCCCAGCCAGTTCAAGGCACGTTCACTGCTTGTCGTGTCGAGCACCACCTCCCCGGAACGCGTGGAGATATAAAAATGCCGCCCATCCGCAAGCGCGACTTGCCAGAAAGGCCGCAATGGGTCAAAGCGCCGATAGACGGTCCATTGGTCGACGTCGACAGTCGTAACGGCCTTTACTGCTTGCTCTCCGGCATAGGTTTGAACCAGTTGGCGAGCCTTCGTCGAATCGAAGGCAACGAGAATATGGCCATTTTCGGCGTCGACCGCATGCCATTGTTTATTGGCCAGAATGCGGTAAGCCGGCCGGCCATCGGCGGCGCTGAGCCGGATGGCCGCAGGTTCTCCCGCCAGGCCCAAAGCCTGCCAGGCAGCGGCAGGGGAAACCCGAACGTGTTCTGCATTCAAGGCCGGTAGGCCAGCCAACCGCTCTGTTTCATCCAATTGCGGGCGGGCGACAAAAAGCATGACCAGACCGGAAAGAAACCAGAGCAGCACCATCAGGCCGAGCGCGATGCCTAGCCAGCGATGCCCAAGATGCAAGAAGCGGGTGAGTTTCCCACTCGCCATGTCAGAACTTCACTTCCGCGACGAGTTCGAAGCGGCGTGGCTCAGCCAGAATAAACTGGTTGTTGTAAGTGCTGGTGGCATAAACTTTATCCGCCAGATTGCGAGCCAGCAGGCGCAGCGTCGTTTGGTGGCTCATCTGCCATGCCACGCTGGCATCGGCCACTGTGTAGGCGTCCATGGTTAGCGAATTGGCGTTATTTGAGAACCGCTTGCCCACATGGCGCAAACCCAGCGAGGTTTGCACGGCACCTATTCGGTAATGGCTCCATAGGTTGGCTGCCAGTTCGGGGACGTTCAACGGGACATTGCCCGCGCGCGAAACAGCAACGGCGCCTACCCGCTCGGTCAGTTCAGAGAACTCAGCCTGCAAGCGGGTGATGTTGCCTTCGAAACGCCAGTTTTTCCAAGGCATCAGTGCGCCAGCCAGTTCGACACCCTGCGAAAACTGGCTACCCCCCTGTACAGCAAGGGCTGCGTTGTTCGGATCGCGAGTGACGATATCGTCTTTGTCGATACGATATAAAGCCGCTGTCCATTCGCCGAGACCGTTGTCCAGTTTTTGTTTGAGGCCGACCTCTACCTGCTTGCCCTTGCTCAGCTTGAAGTCAGCATTGGCAAGGTTCAGCGAGATCATCGAGGTGACCGGATCGTGGCCAGTGGCATATTGCGCGTAAAGGCTCGTGTCACGAGTGAGGAAGTGAGTCAAGCCAAGACGCCAGGAATTGCCCTGCAGCGTTCGACCAAAATCAGTGCCAGCGACCAGTTCATCGCGATAGATGTTGGCACGATCATGGCGTAATCCTGCCAGCAACAACCAGCGTTCGCCAAGTTGCCAGGCATCCTCGGCATAGAAGCCCTGCGTCGTCGTTGCAGTATCGAACTTGGGCAGCGTCGGGTCAGGACTGGACCACTGGCCATGCGCCGGATTTCGAATACTGACGCTCGATGACCCACGGTAAGGTGAGTTATTGATGTGACGAAAGCTGACTCGCGCCGCTTCCCAGCCGAAAACGGCACGGTGCGCACCGAGCTTCAAAGTGGCTTCCAGCCGATTGCCGGTTTGTGCCAGTTCATGCTGGATGTGCAGGTAATCGCTTCGATCAACCCGATTGGCGGCGATATTCAGTTTGTAATTTTCGATGTTCATCCAGCGCCGGTTGGATTCGAGGTAGTACAACTCGTTGCTGATTGCCAGGCGCTCATTGACCTGCCATTCGGCCCGCGCCCGCAGGCGGGTGTCCTCGTAGCGAATTGTCGAATCCTCGGCGTTGTAGTTTTCACGGCGCAGTTCCGGCAGGATGCGACCATTGTCGTGCGGCGTTCCCCAGTAACGTTCGGGGCGTTGCAGGTTGTAGTCAGCCGTCAGGTCGATACGAAAATCGCTATTCGGCTGCAGGCGCAGACGGCTCATGATTTTGCCGCCTTGCGAGTCGCCAAGCGCGCGGTAACCATCAATGTCAGTACCGTAGGCATCAACCCGGTAGGAGGCGATTTCCCCCAGGGCGCCAGTGGCACCGACGCCGAGGCGCTTGACGCCATCAGTGCCGACCGCCGCCATCATTTCTTGGGAAGAGACGCGGCTGGGTTCCTTGCGGATAGCGTTAATTGTTGCGCCCACCGTGCCGCTACCATAAACAACCGATGCGGGGCCATGTAGCACTTCTACACGGTCATAGCCCCAGCTGCTACCTGGATAGTTCTGAGTTCCGGCACCGGTCTGGATGCGGATGCCGTCTTCGGCAATGCCGACCGAGTTGGTGCCAGTATAGCCACGGCTGGAGAACGACAGACCGCCATTACCACCCGAGCCTATGTCAGTGATTCCGGTAGCGCGGGTAATCGCTTCACGAATCTGGAAGTCGCCGCGCTCCTGCATTTGAGCCGCATCGACGGTGCTCACCGTGGCCGGTAGCTCGCGCGCGGTGATACCCGTGCGGCTGGCTGTTTTGCTCGGTTGATCAAGATGCAAGGTTGCCGCATCGCGGCTGGCACTGACTTCTACGGATGCAAGCATAGTCTCGGCAAAAACCGGGGTATGAATCGCTAACGCGATGGCTGCCGCAAGGCGTGACGGCTTGAAGAAAACGCCGTTGATTCGTTGATTTACGTGTTGCATGGTCTATTCCTGAAAAATGACTATCTGCACGCGCAAAGATGACTGGTGCCGATTTTTGCTCGACGCACCGCTGTCACCCTCCGCAACCCCGCAGACGATCCATTACAAACGCTGTGCCGATTTCTCGGACAGCAGGAATGCAACAGGCCGGTCTCCGGGCTCGCCAGGTTTGCGCCATCGCCTTCCCACGTCATCCGCGCGCGTCCGATTGGACGCCACGTCATGGCGCAGTGGCCGGTGAATCTTTGATTCACCATGATGGAGCCGCACTGGCTTACCGTTGCGGGGGCAGCCGAGGCATTGCGATCATCGCGGATCGCGCACCTCGTTCCCGTTTCACCAATTTCGTTACCGAAACAGGCACCTGATGCAAGGGGTGACACCTTTGAGAACAGTCGGGCTGTGTCATTGCCTGAATCGACTGTGTTTTGTGCCGGTGCATCAATAAAGACGCATCGGCGCGGGCGAATCGCCACTTTTGTCAGGCTGGAAAACAATTTGCACCTGCGTTATCGATGCAAGATTGCTCAAGCGCTCGCGCCAGCAAGGCCCGCACCGCAATATCGGTCCAGTCTTGCCGTATCACGGGTGAAAAAATGATATCGCTCGGCAAAATCAGGCCCATTTTCGGGTTGACCGCATCCTCGCGGAAACACTGGGCATAGCCGGTTTCTGTTTCATGAACGATGACCGAATGCAGGCGCACGTCGGCCTCGCCGTTCTTCATTTCGGTCAATTCCAGCAAGCGGTCGATGAGCACGAAAAACAGCCGCGAGAACTGTTCGGCGCTGGGCGAGACGGGAATCAATATCCAGCGCTCGGAAAAACGCTGGCAGGCGGCGATGTAGTCCGGGTTGTCGCCCGACCAGATAGCGACGGCATGGTCAAAGGCATCAATCAGCGTGCGCGGGCCGTGCTTCAGCAGACCGAAGTCGTAAACCATCTGGCCGTGATCCAGCGCCTGCGCTTCGAGCAGCAGTTCGATCTTGTACGAATGCCCGTGGATCGAGTGCGAGCAGCGCCGCGTACTGCAGCCGCGCACAATATGTGCATTCTCGAACTTGAACAGCTTGCGGATCAGCATGATCCCTCGCTACCAGGAGGCTGCGCTTCCTGGCGCAGAAGCGCGATGACGTCGTCCAGCGGCAAACTGCCAAAATCCTGACCCGCTCGTGAGCGCAAGGCAACAAGTCCTTCGGCTTTTTCCCGGTCGCCAACCACCAACAGGTAAGGCATCTTTTGCAGCGTGTATTCGCGGATTTTGTAGCCGATTTTTTCGTTGCGCAGATCGACGGCGGCACGCAGCCCGGCCCGCTTCAGCGCTTTCAACACGCCTCGCGCATAGTCGGCCTGCCCTTCACTGATATTGAGCACGACCGCCTGCTGCGGCGCCAGCCAGAGCGGGAACAGGCCGCTGTAGTGTTCGATCAGGATGCCGGTGAAGCGCTCCAGCGAACCGAACAACGCCCGGTGCAACATGACCGGACGCTCGCGTTCGCCCTGTTCGTTGATGTAGTTGATGTCGAAACGCTCGGGCAGGTTGAGGTCGACTTGCAGCGTGCCGCATTGCCAGTCGCGGCCGATGGCATCGCGCAGCACGAATTCCAGCTTCGGGCCGTAGAAGGCGCCTTCGCCGGGATTGATCCGGTAGTCGATGCCCATTCGGTTGAGTGCGCCGGACAGCGCGCCTTCGAGCTGGTCCCAGGTCTCATCGCTGCCGATGCGGTTGGCCGGTCGGGTGGATAGCTTCACCGCCACATCGTCGAAGCCGAAATCACGGTAGATGGCGAAGACCAGGGCGATGGTGCTGGCGCATTCGTCCTGCATCTGGGCTGGCGTGCAGAAGATATGCGCGTCGTCCTGGGTGAAATGGCGCACACGCAACAGGCCGTGCAGCGCACCGGACGGCTCGTAGCGGTGCACCTTGCCGAATTCGGCCATGCGCAGCGGCAGATCGCGGTAGCTTTTCAGCCCTTGGGCAAACAGCGAGACTGCACCGGGGCAGTTCATTGGCTTGAGGGCGAAGACGCGCTCGTCCTCGGTGGTTGTCGTGAACATCGCCTCGCGGTAGTTGAACCAGTGGCCGGAGGTTTCCCACAGGCCGCGATCCATCACGTCCGGCGTATTGACCTCGACGTAATCGGCGCGCTCCTGCTGCGTGCGCATGTAGCCGATCAGTTGCTGAAACAGGGTCCAGCCTTTCGGGTGCCAGAACACCGAACCGGGGGCGCAGTCGTCGAAATGGAAGAGGTCGAGCTGGGCACCGAGCTTGCGGTGGTCGCGCTTGCCGGCTTCTTCGAGGCGGGTCAGATAGCCCTTGAGCGCCTTGGCATCCGGCCAGCAGGTGCCGTAGATGCGCTGCAGCATGGCGTTCTTGGCATCGCCCCGCCAATAGGCCCCGGCCACCTTGGTTAGCTTGAAGGCTTGGAGCTTGCCGGTGCTCGGCACATGCGGGCCGCGACAGAGGTCCTCGAAATTGCCCTGGCTGTAAAGCGACACCGTTTCGCCTCCCGGGATGGCGCGGATCAGTTCGGCCTTGTAGGACTCACCGAGTTGCTCGAAATAGGCGATGGCTTCGTTGCGTGGCAATTCGCGCCGACTGAGCGGCAGATCGGCGGCGGCGAGTTCCTGCATGCGGGCTTCGATCTGAGCCAGGTCGTCGGGTGTAAAGGGGCGCTCGAAGGC
>JAABQX010000068.1 GCA_011391215.1 Rhodocyclaceae bacterium | reverse complement strand
TCCAACGTGCTGCACAGCGTTTCGGCCGGCGAATTGAAGGCCGAGCAGATGATCAAACTGCCGGTGTTGCTGGAAGCGGAGGCGCACTGGCAGCAGTGCCTGGCCGATGCTATCGCGCGGCGGGAGGGTTTGCAGGCGCTGGCTGATCAGGAATTGCGCCGTCCTGCCAACGCCGACTTTTTAGAGGGGCGCTATCTGCGCCCCATCGTGCTGATCCAGGCCGAACCGCGTCGTGCCGGCGTCGAAACGCTGGACGTGGAGCGCGTGCGCCGCGAACTGATCGACAACCAGCGCATTCCGGCCGGGCAGATCGTTGTGGCCACCAGCGAGGAACACGGGCTGGAGGAAATCGACGCGAAGTATCCGTTAGGGATTGCTGATCCGGCGTGCCCGGTGCATTTCGTCATCACGCAAAAGGCGCTGGCGGAGGGATGGGATTGCCCGAACGCCTACATTCTGGTGAGCATGGCGGCGGTGCATTCCTCGACCGCCGTCGAACAGTTGCTCGGCCGCGTGTTGCGCCAGCCCGAAGCGCGGCACTTTGAAAACGTGGCGCTCAACCGCGCCTATGCCTTCGTGGTGTCAGCCAACTTCGCCGAGACTGCCGCGCAACTGCGCGAGCGGTTGATTGCCGGTGCGGGCTTCGAACGGCGCGAGGTACGTGAGTTTGTCACCGCCGCCAAGTCCGATCAAGCAATGCTCGATCTCGCCAGCTGGGGCGAGCGGGCGACGCTGCAACCGGTCGTCGTGGCCTTGCCGGAAAAGCCGGAGATCAAAGCGCTGCCGAAGCCGTTACGCGAAAAACTGTCCTGGGACGACCTGACTGCGACGCTGACGATTGTGCGACCGCTTGATGGGGTGGAAACCACCGCATTACAACAAACGGTGGGTTCCGTCCCGGCGCGGGAGGCGATTGCCGCCGCTGCCTTGCAAAGCCGCACGACAGCTATTGAGTTTTTCCAGACGCCAGCCGAATTGGGCGAGCGTTTTGTGGTGCCGCAATTGTGTTTGCGCCATGACGCGAGCGCGCAGCCGACACTTTTCGACGATCCCGAAGTGCTGGAATATCCGTGGGATTTGTCGCCTTACGATGCCGCGCCGACGGCAGACGATTTGCAACGTCTGAGCTCCGGGCTCAAGGTGAGCGAGGGCGGCGAGATCGACTTCGACACCGCCAGCGGTACGCTGCAACAGCATTTCATCGCCGACCTGCAACGCGATCTGGGCCTTGTCTATCGCACCGAGCATTGGGATGCGGTGAAGCTGGCGGCCTGGCTGGCGAAGAATCTGCCCGAGCCGTCGCTGACACACGCGGCCAAGCAGGCTTTCATCGCCCACTGGCTGGGCGAACTCCTGCTTCAACCCGGTTTCGATCTGGCGCGCGCCAACTTGCAGAAATATCTCCTGCGCGATTTGATTGAAGCACGGGTGAAGTCCTTGCGCATGTCGGCCATCGCGTTGACTTATAAAAGCGTGTTGTTCGGCGACGATCGTGTGACCCGCGTGGCGGTGAGTGCGGCGCAAGTGTTCGAGTTTCATCCACACGCCTATGCGCCGACGCGCGATTACGATCCGAAAGCGACCGGCGTGGTGTTCCGCAAACACTTTTACAGTCGTGTTGGCGCGTTCGACAGCGAGGAGGAATTTGCCTGCGCGGTGCAGCTCGACCAGTGGGCGCAGGCCGGGCGTATCCGCTTCTGGGTACGTAATCTGGTACGCCGCGAGGGTTGCGCGTTCTTTCTGCAAAAAGCGCAGGGCCGTTTTTACCCGGATTTTGTCTGCCTGCTGCCAGACAACTCGGTATTGGTGGTCGAATACAAAGGCGCGGATCGCTGGAACGATGCAGCTGACGACCGGCTGATTGGGGGCTTGTGGGCCGAGCTTTCCGCTGGTGCCTGCCGCTTCGTGATGGTGAAAGACCGGCGCTGGGACATGATCGAGGAACATCTACGCTGATGCCGCACAAGATTCTCAACGTCCCCAAGGACGGCATGATCCTGGCCTTCAATGCCGCGCTGACCGCGCGCGGCATTGTCGCCGACGCGGCGCAGCAGTCGGCGGCCGAGCGTTTGCAGGCGTTCTATGACGTACTGATTGCCTTCAAGGCGGCGCGGCGCACGAAGTTGCGTAAATGGTTCGTGCGTCCAGCTCTGCCGAAAGGGGTCTGGTTCTGGGGGGGCGTCGGGCGCGGCAAGAGTTTCCTGATGGATTGTTTTTTCGACGCGGTGCCTTACCAGCGCAAGCGCCGGGTGCATTTTCATGCCTTCATGCGCGAGATCCATGAGCGCTTGCGGGCGTTGAAGCATGAGGATGATCCACTGACGAGGGTGGCGGCCCAGGTGGCCGAAGAAACGCGGCTGATGTGTTTCGACGAGTTTCATATTTCCGACATCGCCGATGCGATGATCCTCGGCCGGTTGACGCAGGCGCTGTTCGACGCCGGCGTGCTGTTCTGCATTACGTCGAACTATCCGCCGGACGGTCTTTACCCCAACGGCCTGCAACGCGAACGCTTACTGCCGACTATCGATCTGCTCAATCACCGCCTTGATGTGATTCGCATCGATGCCGGCGTCGACTATCGCTTGCGGGCGCTCGAACAGGCGGCGGTCTATCTGCTGCCGGCTGCTGGCAACACGGATGAATTGCTGATGCAGACGTTCCTGCAAGTCGCGCATGGCGAGGGACTGACCCAACCAATCCAGGTGCTTGGGCGGGAACTGCCCGTCGTGCATTGCGCCCTGAGTGTTGTCTGGTTCGACTTTGCTGCACTGTGCGGCGGGCCGCGTTCCCAAAACGATTATCTCGATCTCGCCCATCGATTCCACACAGTGTTCGTCTCGAACGTCCCGCGCATGAGTGCAGAAATGGCCAACGAGGCGCGCCGCTTTACCTGGCTGGTCGATGTTCTTTACGATCACCGTGTGAAGCTGGTGCTGGCCGCCGCCGTACCTGTCGAGGAATTGTATGTGGCCGGCCCGCAGGCAGAGGAGTTCAAGCGTACGGTCTCGCGCCTGATCGAGATGCGCTCGCATGAGTACCTGGCGAGTACGCATCGGCGCTACGAAACGCACGACCCGGTGACGACTCCTTAACCGCCGTCTCGCCAGAGCCGACTATTTCATCAACGCTGCCAAAGCGGATCGGGCTGCCAATCGGCGATCCAGCCGGGTAGAGCGGCGGCGGGCATCGGGCGGGCGATGCCGTAGCCCTGGGCCAACATGCAGCCCATGTCCAGCAAGGCGCGGCCGGTGGCAGCGTTTTCGACACCTTCCGCGATCACCTGACGTTTGAAGGTGCGGGTCAGGCTGATCACACCCTCGACGATGGCGCGGTCCTCATCATCCGTGAGCAGATCGCGCACGAAGCTCTGGTCGATCTTCAATACATCGACTCGCAAGCGCTTGAAGTAGGAAAGCGATGAGTAGCCGGTGCCGAAATCGTCGAGAGCGAAACTCACGCCAATCTCATGGCAGGCGTCGATGACTTGCGAGATGCGCACCATGTCCTCGAGTGCGACCGATTCGACGACTTCGAGTTCGAGCGCTGAGGGCGTGACCTCGGGGTAATCCGCCAGCAGGGCAGCCAGTCGGGCGCTGAAATTCGACGATTGCAAGTGACGTGCCGAGATATTGACGCTGACGGCAAGCTGCAGGCCGGCGGCGCGCCAGGTCGCCAGTTGCGCCAGCGCTGTGCCGATGACCCATTCGCCCAGCGGGATGACAAACTCACTATCCTCGACGACCGGCAGAAAATCTCCAGGCGCAATCAGGCCGCGTTCCGGATGTTGCCAGCGGATGAGGGCTTCGGCACCGATCACCGTGCCCATGGCCATGTCGACCTTGGGTTGATAATAGAGGACGAACTCCTTCTGTGGCAGCGCCGCTTCGATGCGCTCCCGGGCGCTGTGGTGTGCCTGGGCCAGGCGGTCGTGCTCGGCATCGAACAGATGCAAGCGGTTGCGGCCGGATTGCTTTGCGACATACATGGCCTGGTCGGCGTGGCGCATCAATGTATCGGTGTCGGCATCGTCGAGGGGGTAATGGGTGACGCCGATGCTGGCAGAAATCTGGATGGCTCGCTGGTCGATGAAATAAGGCGCGGCAATGGTGTCGAGCAGGCGCTGGATGGCTTGCATGGATGCTTCGACGTTTGCCTGGTCGCCGAGCAGCAGGGCGAATTCGTCTCCGCCGAGGCGACATGCGGTATCGCCGGCTCGCATGGTGTCCTTCAAGCGTTGCGCCACCATCATCAGCAGCCGGTCGCCGGTTTCGTGGCCGTAGCGGTCGTTGACTGATTTGAAACCATCGAGGTCGAGGTAGGCAATCGACAGCAGGCGGTCCGAGCGCTGAATTTGCGCAATCGCCTGATTCAGGCGGTCGGTCAGCAGGACGCGGTTGGGCAGCTGCGTCAGCGGGTCGTGATGGGCGATAAACTCGAGTTCGTGCTGGTAGCGTTTGCGCTCGGAGATGTCATGCACCAAGGCGATGATGCGCTCGGCGTTGCCGATTTTGGCCATGCGCAGGTTGACCTCGACCCAGAACTGCTGGCCGTCAAGGCGGCGCGCCAGCCAGTCGAAGGTCTGCGGACCTTCCTCTCGCGCCAGACGCAGCTTTTCCGCGGCTTCGACCACAGTGTAGGGCTCGATATTGGCCGAAAATTCTGCATGCGTAGCACTCAATGCCTGTGCGCGGGTGCACCCATACATTTCGCACATGCGCTGGTTGACGTCGAGCAGGTGGCCATCCGTGGCGTCGTGGATGAAAAAGGCATCCGCCGCCGCGTCGAAGATGGTGCGAAAGCGGCTCTCGCTTTCGGCCAGTTGCTCGATGCGGCTTTGCACGTTGGCGGCCATGAGGTTGAAATTGTAGGCGAGCACGCCGATTTCATCCCGGCTGGCGATGGCGATGGGCGTCGAATAGTCGGCGCTGGCGATACGGCGCGTGGCCTCCAGCAAGGTGGCAATGTGCCGCGTGATCAGGTAGCCGCCGCTGGCAAGCAACAGCAGGGACAGCAAGACTTCGCCGAGGGCGATCCACAGGCTCTGTTGCAGAACGTTGCCGCGTAATGACACCATCTCGACGATCGACAGACCGAAGCGTGCTCTGCCCACCGTGTTGTTCTGTACGGTGAGTGGCACTTCGGTGTCATAGGTCATGTTGGAGAGGGCTGAGGTCAGACTTTGGTCGACCGGCGCCGTATTGGCCAGCAACTCGGGGGTCAGATTCCCGGCGCTGGCCATGACTGCGTTGTGATGATCGAACACCATGATGTAGCTGATCTCCGTCAGCTTCGAGCCGACCAGTTGCTGAATGATGGCGTTAATTTCACTGTGGTCGCGCTGGAATACCCGCCCGGCCAGCGATGCGTTGAGCAACGGGGCCAGCGCGGCGAGTCGAACATTGGTTTGCGATTCAAGCGCTGCACTCACCAGCCGGTAGCTGTTGGCGAGCAACAGGGTCAGCATGATCGCTTCGACGACTACCGCCGCCGCGATCAGTTTGAAGCGGATCGAGCGGTACCAGGGAATCGTCTGCTCAGGGTTCATGGAATACGCTGGTGAAAGGGTCGATGCGTTCAAGGGTTGCGGCATTCAGCGGACGAAACTCAACCTGCAGAGACTTGGCAAAATAAGTTTTTCCGGCCGGTGTTCCAGCAAAGGCGTTTAGTGCCGCTTGCAGTTTCTTCAGCGTCGCCTCGCCGTTGCGCGGATGGCCGAGAAGGAAAAAGCTGGGCAGCGGTTGCGAGCGGTAAATTTCCTTGAGCTGGGCGCGCTGCTCGGCGGGGGCGTTATCCAGCAGGATCGTCGGTGCTGCGCCGGCATCGGCCTCACCGCGCAGGACGGCTTCGATGATGTTGGAAAAGCTCGCGGTGTCGACAAACTTCACGTTTTTGCCGAGTTCCAGTCCACTTTTACCCAGTGCCTGATTCATGACCTGGTAGGTCATTGACAACTTCGCACCAACGGCAAGCGCACGGTCACGCATATTGTCGAGGGATTTGACGGGTGAATCCTTCTTCGCCAAGGCGATGAAGATGAAAGGATTAGCCGACTGCGCCAGCGGACGATAGCCGTCGCGTTTTTCGGCCAGACGCCCCATGTGCGGGGCGGTGAAGATGATGTCGTATTCGCCGGCGTGGGTGCGTTCGATGAACTTGGAGA
The DNA here is from genome assembly GCA_011391215.1 of Rhodocyclaceae bacterium. Classification (GTDB taxonomy): domain Bacteria; phylum Pseudomonadota; class Gammaproteobacteria; order Burkholderiales; family Rhodocyclaceae; genus Sulfuricystis. The sequence goes on along the minus strand of JAABQX010000068.1, from coordinate 3,450 downwards.
AATTCGGTGCCGAACGCAGTACCACCGGCTGGCCCAACACCTGGGCCAGGTAATCACTCAGCGGGGTGAATTGCTCGACGATCTGGTTGGGTGATAAATGCGGATACACACCGAACACCAACTCATTGGCTTCTGCCTGCGCCGCACGGGCGGGCATTGCCATAATTGCCGTGCAAAGGCAAAGCTCAAAGAAGGCGCGCAATAGTCGTCTTTGCAACATTAGGAAAATCCCCCCCTGAATAAGCTTTCTCTGGCGCTTGCTGGCCAGTTGCAATGTTCTGTCGCCATCTTGACATAATTGATTGTCACGTGGGACCGGATTCAGTTTTTTCCGTCTGCCGTCTCGCCAAAGCCGACTTTTGCACCGGCCTCTCCTGCCATACGGAAGGCCCAACCGGCGATGGGCGGGCCGATGGTTTCCAGGATCGCCACCGTTGCCAATATCAGCGCGTTAAGTTGCGCGGCCTCCAGCGCGAACAGGGTTTCCGCAGTCTGCGCCAGGCCGATCGCCAGGCCGGCCATCGGTATCAGCAAGAGTCCTGTCGCGGCAGCGGGGCGTGGGGCAATGCCTTGCCAGCGCGTCATGCCATACACGGTGAGCCACTTTGCGGCGATACGCGTGCTGACCAGCGCCAGCGCGACCCAGCCCAGGGTGGCCAGTTCCTCCAGGTGAATCTTCGCGCCGGCATAGACGAACAGCACGATGAAAAACAATTCGAAGACCTCGCCGAATTCGACATTCGAGACCAGGTCTTCACGTTCCAGGTTCTTCACGACAACGCCGAGCGCCAACGGTACGAACAGGGCGGAAACGTCGAGAGCATCCGCGATCCCCAGTCCCAGCATGATCGCGCCGATGATCAGTGCCAGCCGGTACTGGCTGGCCTTGCGTGTCAGCCGGGCCACATACACGAGAATGGCGGCAATCACGATAGCAACCGCCAGCGAACCCAGCAGTTGATATAGCGGCTGGAGCCAGACGGTGCTCTGCTCGGCTTCGGCCGCCAGGTGGCCTGCCGGCAACAACGCGGAAAAGGCGAAGAACGAAAACAGGTTGTTCAAAGCCACCATTTCCTTGGTACGTTCCGTCACCGGGCCGGCGGCGCCGACTTCGTGGGCGACGTGGATCAGAATGGCCGGCGATGAGGAAATGACGATGGCCGCCGCCAGGCCTGCCAACAGTGACGGCAGCCCCAGCCAGACGAGTACGCCGAACGTGGTGATGAAGGTCATGCCGCTTTCGATCAGGCTGGTGAGCAGCAGGCGCGGATCATGCACCATGGCGCGCAAGTCGAGCGTGAGGCCGAGGCGATAAAGAATCAGGCCGAGTGAAATGTCGATCACCGCGCGCACCAGACTGAGCGCATCCTCGGTGAGCAGGTCGGTGCCGGAGGGACCAATCAGGATGCCGATCGCCATGAAGCCGGTAATACTCGGCAGCCAGGAAATACGGTGGGCCAAGTAGCCGCCCAATACCCCAGCAAACAGCAGCAGGCCGAAGGCGAACTGGGTGTTGTATTCGAGTGGCCAGGCGGGCAGAAACTCCATCAACCTTCTACCAGTTGTTTGAGCGCATACAGCCGCTCCAGCGCTTCGCGCGGGCTCAAGGTATCCGGATCGAGCGCAAGCAGGGCATCGATTGCGAGATGAACTTCAGGTTCAAAAGTCGGCGTTGGCAGGACGGCGGCAATGGATGAAAACAGGTCGGGCTGCGGCCCTGCAGCCGCTTCACGGTTCTCCAACTCGACCAACCGGCGTTTGGCCTCGCGCAGCACAGCGGGCGGAATGCCGGCGAGTGCCGCGACCTGGATGCCGTAGGACTGCGACGCCGGGCCTTCCTCGACTGCATGCAGAAACACGACCGACTTGCCATGTTCGACGGCATCCAGATGCACGTTGGCGCATTCCGGATGGTCCAGCGCGAGGCGCGTCAATTCAAAGTAATGGGTGGCGAACAGCGTCCAGGCGCGGTTCTTTTCGATGAGATGCCGGGCGATGGCGAAGGCCAAAGCTAATCCGTCGAACGTCGAGGTGCCGCGCCCGATCTCGTCCATCAGCACCAGTGACTTGTCCGTGGCGCCATGCAGGATGGCGGCAGCCTCGGTCATCTCGACCATGAAGGTGGAGCGTCCCGAGGCGATGTCGTCTGACGCACCAATCCGCGTATGGATGGCATCGAGCGGCCCGAGCCGGCAACTTTGCGCCGGTACAAAGCTGCCGCAATGGGCGAGCAGGGCGATGAGTGCTGTCTGGCGCATATACGTCGACTTGCCGCCCATGTTGGGGCCGGTGATGAGCAGCATGCGTCGCGTCGGATTGAGCGTCAGGTCGTTGGTGATGAAGTCATTGACCTGGCGTTCGACCACCGGGTGGCGGCCGCCGATGATTTCGAGGCACGGATGCGCCACGAATTCCGGCTGGCAATAATCGTAACGTTGTGCGGCTGAGGCAAAGGCGGCAAGACCGTCGAGTTGCGCCAGGGAGCGCGCGATGCGCTGCAGGTCGGTGATGTGCGTGGCGAGCGCGGTCAGCAGTTCCTCGTAAAGGCGTTTTTCCAGCGCCAGCGCGCGATCGTTTGCGGAGAGCGCCTTGTCCTCGAAGCTTTTGAGCTCCGGCGTGATGTAGCGTTCGGCGCCTTTCAGGGTCTGGCGACGGCGATAGTCGTCCGGCACCTTGTCCGTGTGGGCGTGAGTGACCTCGATGAAAAAGCCATGCACCTTGTTGTATTCGACTTTGAGGCTGGGAATGCCAGTACGCGCTTTCTCGCGGGCTTCGAGATCGAGCAGAAATTGTCCGCAATTGCTCTGGATGGCCCGCAACTCGTCGAGTTCGCTGTCGAAGCCGGCGGCGATGGTGCCACCGTCCCGCAACAGCGCCGGCGGATCGCCGGCCACCGTGCGTTCCAGATGTGCGAGGCAATCGGGCGGAATTGCCAGATCGTTGCTCAGGGTTTCCAGCAAACCAGCGCTACCAACCAGCAGACCGGTGATAGCAGGTAGTTGGCGCAAGGTATCGCGCAGCGCCGCAAGTTCGCGCGGGCGTGCGCTCCTGAGTGCGATGCGCGTACCAATACGCTCGACATCGGCCACACCGCCCAGCAGGGTAAGCAGTCTGGAAAGCAGCTGGCTGCCATCCGGATCCAGTAGTGCGGCGATGGCGCCGTGGCGCGCGGCGGCAACCGTGCGTTCGGTGAGCGGATGATGCAGGCAATGGCGCAGCCAGCGCGTGCCCATCGAGGTGGTGCAAGTATCGAGCAACGAGAGCAGCGTTGGCGCCCCCTTGTCACTCTGGCCGCGCAGCGTTTCAGTGATTTCGAGATTGCGGCGCGTGGCGGCATCGAGTCGCAACCAGCTGGATTCGCGCTCCAGCGTCAGCCCGGTGACATGGGCGAGCGCCTGCAGCTGGGTGGCCTGGGCATACTGCAGCAAGGCGCCTGCAGCGCCCAGCGCG
>JAABQX010000067.1 GCA_011391215.1 Rhodocyclaceae bacterium | reverse complement strand
GGGTAACGCTGCCGCGCAGTGTGGAAAAGTCGGCGCTGGCGGGACGGCACTGCGCGGCGGCCAGTTGGGAATCGAGCGCCATCAGCGCGTTCTTGGCATCGTGGATCGCGGCGGCGACCAGTGGATCGAGAGGGGCATCCATCAGGCTTCCAGCACGGGAGAACCGGCGGGCGCGACCTTGCGGTAGAAAGCGGAGACTTCGGCAAACTTGGGATGTGCTGCGTTGGCCTGGCGGGCCTGCAGGATGTAGCGGTGCGCGCTGGCGACCCGGCTGCCATCGCCCGCGCCCTGACGTTGCACTGCCATCAGCAGCGCCAGGGCGGCGTTGAGGGCGATCTGCGCGTTGTTGGTCAGACGGTCGGCGGCTTCGCTCAACATGGCAATGGCCTGATCAAGCTGGCCGGCCTTGGCGAGCGCGACGGCATCGTTGTTGAGCTTGATCATGCGTTTCTTGGTGGCGGCGATGAACACGGTGCCCTCATCCTCCAAGCCGGCGGCGACAAAGACAGCTTGCGCGCGGGCGAGAATGCTGTCGTTTTCGTGATGATTTTCGGCGACGGTCTGCAGGATGCCCTTGGCTTCGTCCGGTCGTCCGCCGGCGAAACAGGCCTGCGCGACTTCGAGCGTCGTTGTCATGTCGAGTTGCCCCGAGCGCTGGATTTCGAGAGCCTTTTCCAGCGCCGCCTGCGCAGCGGCGGGTTTGCCGGCGCGGGTTTGCACCTGACACTCGATGGCTGCCTGGCGCGCGGCCAGTTCGGGCGAACGGGAAAAAGCATTGCTCATGTCCTTGAGCGCCGCCAGCGCCTCAGCCGTTTTGCCCTGCTCGACGCAACTCTTGGCCAAGCCGGAGTAGTCGTCATGGCTCTTAAAAAATCCTGTGCGGTCCTTTTCGACAACCCGCTTGAAGGCGGCTTCGGCACGCTCGAAATCCTGGTTTTCAAAGGCCAGGCTGCCGAGTTGACGGGTGCGCTGTGTCGAGGGCGCAACTTTCAGCGCCTGTTCGACGACCTGCTGGGCGGCTGCCTTGTCGGTTTTTTCCAGCAGATTGGCGAGCGAATCGTAAGCGGCGAGATAGTTGGGATAGGCGACGAGCGCTCTTTCAAACAACTGACGCGCCTCGTTGTCGTTACCGGCTGCCAGCAGCGCGCGCGCCTGGCCGACGACAGCCCATGGGGTAGCGCGTTGCTGCAGGACGCTTGCGTAGACTTCGCACGCTTCTTCAGGACGCTGTGTGGCAAGGAGCAATTCCCCCTTCAGTTTCAGGGCATCGAGCACATGGCGGCCGCCGCCGGCAATCATGGCATCGCAGGCAGCGATAGCCTTGAGGCGATCGCCATCATCCTTGCCGGGGCCCATGCAACGATAGATTGGCCGCAGCGCGGCCTTCTTTTCGAAGATGCGCGCGATACGGGTGCCGAGCATTTCGGCCGCGAACGGTTTGAGCAGGTAGTCGTCCGGCGCGTATTCGGCGGTGGTCGCGACTTGCTCGTAGCCGGTTTCACCGGTGACCATGAGGAATGCCGTACTGAGTGGCAGGACTTGCCGGCGCCTCACCAGTTCAAGAAACTGCTGGCCATCGGCGCCCTGGCCGAGGTTGTAGTCGCAGATGATCAGATCATAACGGCTCTGGCTCAAGCGTTCCAAGCCCTCCTTGACATTGCGTGCCATGTCGCAATGTTCGAGCCCGATGTCGGACAACTGAATGCGCAGCGACGCACGCATATCGGCGTTGTCGTCGATCAGCAAACCCCGTTTGCCGCGCAGATCCACCTTGAAATTACCGGCTGATCGGCTTGTAGCGCAGTCGATGGGGTTTTGCGCCTTCTTCGCCGAGACGCTTGCGCTTGTCTTCTTCGTATTCCTGATAGTTGCCGGAGAAGAAGTTCCACTGTGATTCGCCTTCTGCCGCGAGTATGTGGGTGCAGATGCGGTCGAGGAACCAGCGGTCATGCGAGATCACCAGCACGCAACCGGCAAATTCGAGCAGGGCGTCTTCGAGGGCGCGCAGGGTTTCGACGTCGAGGTCGTTTGACGGCTCGTCGAGCAGTAGCACGTTGCCGCCGGCGATGAGTGTCTTGGCCAGGTGCAGGCGGCCGCGTTCGCCGCCGGAGAGGTTGCCGACCTGCTTGCCCTGGTCGCCGCCCTTGAAGTTGAAGCGGCCGATGTAGGCGCGACTGGGCGTCTCGAATTTGCCGACGGTAAGGATGTCGGAGCCGCCGGAGATTTCCTCGAAAACGGTCTTCGTGCCGTCGAGGGCATCACGCGACTGGTCGACATAGGCCAGTTTTACCGTCCCGCCAACGCCGACTTTTCCGCTGTCGGGTTGCTCCTTGCCGGTAATCATGCGGAACAGTGTGGATTTGCCCGCGCCGTTGGGGCCGATGATGCCGACGATGGCGCCGGGCGGAATGCTGAAGGAAACGTTGTCGATCAGCAGGCGCTCGCCGTAGGCCTTGCTGACGCCCTCGAAGGTGATGACTTCGTTGCCGAGCCGTTCGCCGGGCGGGATGAAGATTTCCTGGGTCTCGTTGCGCTTCTGGTGCTCCTGGCTCGATAGCTCTTCAAAGCGGGCGATGCGTGATTTTGACTTGGCCTGGCGTGCCTTTGGATTACTGCGCACCCATTCCAGCTCCTGTTTCATCGCCTTCATGTGGGCGTCGATCTGCTTCTGCTCGGTCTCCAGTCGTGCTTCCTTCTGTTCCAGCCAGCTCGAATAGTTGCCTTTCCACGGGATACCGTGGCCGCGGTCGAGTTCGAGAATCCACTCAGCCGCGTTGTCGAGGAAGTAACGGTCGTGGGTGACGGCCACCACGGTGCCGGGGAAGCGCACAAGGTACTGTTCGAGCCATTCGACCGATTCGGCGTCGAGGTGGTTGGTCGGTTCGTCGAGCAAGAGCATGTCGGGGCGCGACAGCAGCAAGCGACAGAGCGCGACGCGACGCTTTTCACCACCGGAAAGCGGGGCGATCTTGGCGTCCCAGGGCGGTAGACGCAGTGCATCGGCGGCGATTTCGAGCTGCGTCTCGCTGTCGGCGCCAGCGACTGAAATGATCGCTTCGTATTTGGCCTGATCTTCGGCGAGCTTGTCGAAGTCGGCGTCGGGCTCGGCGTAGGCGGCGTAGATTTCTTCCAGCTTCTGCTTGGCTTCAAGCACAGCGCCGAGACCGGCCTCAACCTCTTCGCGTACCGTTTTCTCTGGATCGAGCTGCGGTTCCTGCGGCAGATAGCCGATGGAAATGCCCGGCAGGTGCTGCACCTCGCCGTCGTATTCCTTGTCCGCGCCGGCCATGATGCGCAGCACGGTAGATTTACCGGAGCCATTCAAGCCCAGCAGGCCAATCTTGGCGCCAGGGAAGAAGGACAGGGAGATGTCCTTGATGATCTGGCGCTTCGGGGGAACGATTTTGCTCACGCGGAGCATCGACATGACGTATTGGGCCATTTCAGAATCCAGTAAAAAGAAAATCGAGGGCGGCGAGGATTTCCTCGCGCTGGGCGGAAAGGTTGGCGACGGGAGTGGTCAGCATGCGCTTCGGCAAGGCTGCCATATCCTGGGTGAGGGCGATCAGCGCCGTCTCGCCAACGCCGACTTTTGGGTTGAGACGCAAGATGGGCAACATCCCGATTGTCTCTGGAACGGCAAGGGGAATTACCGTGCGCGTGGGCAAATTGGCCAGCAAATTGTTTTGAATATCGAGGACAAAGGGGATGACCGAGGCGCTTTGCCTGTCCGGGTTGCGATATACATCGAGCTGCGCCATCAGTTAGTCTTCGCGCGCAAAAGTGCGGAACCTGTCTGAAAACAAGCCATGTTTTTCAATATGCAGGTTATAGGCTTCGATGGCGGCGCGGTTTTCCTCCAGCCAGCGGCGTTCTTTCTCTTGCTTGACGATATTGGCAAGCGCGGTTTCGAGTGTCTGCGACAGATTGATCTTGAGGGCGCGCGCCTCTTCGAGCAAGTCGGCGCGGATGCTCAGATTGGCGGCTTTCTTGGGAACGGCGCTCATATTTTATCCTTTGCCTTCAATGCGCAAACTTTATGCGCATTATGTTTGCGTGTCAATTATCTTATCGCCTGTTCTCGGCGCATCAACTCGGCAATGCCGCCACCCGCCAGTCTGCGCGCCGGGCCGAGATATTTGAGCGTGCCGTAGCCGGCCTCATGTGAGGAAGCCTTCGCCAGATGGCGCAGCTCGATTTGCAGTTTGCGGAAAACGGTATCGTAGGGTATTGGGGGCGCCTGATAAAAATTGAACGAGGGCGAATGCCGAAAATGTAGCACTACCCACGAATTGGGACGTGAAAAGTCGGCGCTGGCGGGACGGCAAGGATCGGCCAGGTGCCGCCGTACACCGCTTCAACAAAGTCGCCATTGGAGCGACCGCTGCACTTCGAGACCTGCCAGATGGCCGAAGAGGCTGGTTACGCAATCGAGATGAAAATAGACGTTAGCGGTGCAGCCGGCCTCGGTGAGCATCAGGGAGCGGCCCTGCGGTGCGAACAAAGCCTGACCAAGCTGGCGTTCGAACTGACCGAGTTGGGTGCTGATGGTTTGTACCGACAGCCCGAGTCGTTCTGCAGCACGCGTGATGCTGCCTTCCTTGGCGACGGCGCAGAAATACAACACGTGTCGATAGTTAGATAGTCCGACCTCATATGTCGTTTCCAGAAAACGGAAATATATTATCGTAAATGCTCTGTTTATTCGATGGGAGTGAAGGCCTAAATTGCGTCCATGTGCTGCGGACTTCCGCGGCGCCTAACCCGAGGAGATACGCAATGATCACCGTTAAAGACTGCGAAGCATTTTGCGATGCAGACCCGAATTGGGTACATGAGCTGGCCTGCCGCGAATGCCTGACTATGGTGCACGCCTACGCACGTGCTCATGAGACCATGGTGTGCGCCAATGGTGTGATGATGCCGGCCCATCAATCTCATACCGCCGAGACTTCTTCCGCTTTCCGTTTGGCTGCCTGAGGAGACTGTCATGATGAGCTTGCAAGCCCGAGAATCCTTCCAGCCGGTCATCGGCCACCATCATCCGCTGCGTTCCTATGCCGCCAACAGTCCGCGCGCCAAGGCAAGGTTGATCGTACTTGCCTTGTTGGCAGACGGCCGTCTAGATGAGCGCGAAATGGGGGCCCTCGACCGGCGCGGTGTCTTTGGCGACCTGGGCATTACCCGTGAGGATTTTGTTCAGGTACTTTACGATTTCTGCGGCGATGTCGCTGGCCAGTTGCCTGTCGGTTCGGGGGCCTACAAACTGACACCGAAAACGCTTGCCGGGCTGTTTGGCGAGGTCGTCGACCGCGAGGCGCGAGAGCGGTTGCTGCAGCATATGGTTGCCGTGATCAGCAGCGATGGCCACTTGAGCGATGCCGAGGAAAGCCTGTTCCGGAGCGCCATTGACCACTGGAAACCTCAGGCGGGGGAAATGATTTGATCCTACCGCAATTCCACGCAACGCGTCGGTGATCAAGGATGGCTCGGTAGCGGGCAGGCGAAGATTCGTCGCTATTCCACGAGCAATCGGAACAAAATGGTGACTGACCGCATCGAACATTCTGCGCATGGCAGGCTAGTGCGCTGATACCGATTGCCAATCGCCGCGCCGCGGGGAAGCCAAGCCGGACAGTCTGCCGGATGCCGTCCAACCACTTGACGAAGAGGGAGAGTTTCAGAGATGAGCCACAATCCGTTCAACACCCTGCGGGAATTCACCCTGGGGTCCGGCCAGACCGGCAAGTTCTATTCATTGCCGGCGCTCGAACAGGCGCTGGCGGTCAAGGTTTCGCGCCTGCCGATCTCGATTCGCATCGTGCTCGAATCGGTACTGCGCAACTGCGACGGCAAGAAGCTTACCGAAGCGCACGTTCGGCAACTGGCCAACTGGGCGCCCGGCGCCCAGCGGGTCGACGAGATTCCCTTCGTCGTGTCGCGAGTCGTGCTGCAGGACTTCACCGGCGTGCCCTTGCTTGCCGACTTGGCGGCGATGCGCGGAGTGGCATCAGCGATGGGCAAGGCCCCCAAACGCATCGAGCCGCTGGTGCCGGTGGATCTGGTGGTGGATCATTCGGTGCAGATCGACTATTTCCGCCAGAAGGGCGCGCTCGATCTCAACATGAAGCTCGAGTTCCAGCGCAACGCCGAGCGTTATCAGTTCATGAAGTGGGGCATGCAGGCCTTCGACACCTTCCGCGTCGTGCCGCCGGGCATCGGCATCGTGCATCAGGTGAATCTTGAATACTTGGCGCGGGGCGTGCACAAGAGACAGGCCGGCAAGGAGACGCTCTACTATCCCGACACCCTGGTCGGTACCGACAGCCATACCACGATGATCAATGGCATCGGCGTGGTCGGCTGGGGTGTCGGCGGTATCGAGGCAGAGGCCGCGATGCTCGGTCAGCCCGTGTATTTCCTTACTCCCGACGTTGTCGGTTTCGAACTTTCTGGCCGGCTGCGCGAGGGCTGCACCGCCACCGATCTGGTACTCACCATCACCGAGCAGTTGCGCAAGGAGAAGGTGGTGGGGAAATTCGTCGAGTTTTTTGGCGCAGGCGTCGAGGCGCTCACCCTGGCCGACCGGGCGACCATCGCCAACATGGCGCCGGAATACGGGGCGACGATGGGTTTCTTCCCCGTGGATCAGGCGACCATTGACTACTTCGCGGGCACCGGCCGCAGCGCCGTGGAGATCGACGCTTTCGTTGCATATTTTAGGGCGCAGGGCCTGTACGGCGTGCCGATGCCGGGGCAGATCGACTACAGCCAGGTCGTCAAGCTCGACCTCGGCGCCGTCACGCCCTCGCTCGCGGGACCCAAGCGTCCGCAGGACCGGATCGAAATCGGCAAGGTCAAATCCACCTTTGTCGAACTTTTCGGCAAGACGGCTGCCGAAAACGGCTTCTCCAAGAAGACCGATAATCTGGCGCGCGAGTACGTAAATCAGGACGGTGTCACGGTGAGGAACGGTGACATCCTGATCGCCGCCATCACCAGTTGCACCAATACCTCCAACCCGGCCGTGCTGCTCGCCGCCGGACTGCTGGCCAAAAAGGCGGTGGAGGCCGGGCTCATGGTCGCCCCCCACATCAAGACCTCGCTCGCCCCAGGCTCGCGGGTAGTGACCCAGTACCTGAAAAAGGCCGGACTGCTGCCCTACCTGGAGAAACTCGGCTTTCCGGTCACCGCCTACGGCTGCACCACCTGCATCGGCAATTCCGGCGACCTGACGCCTGCGCTCAACCAGGTGATCCAGGAAAACGATCTGGTCTGCGCCGCCGTGCTCTCGGGCAACCGCAACTTCGAGGCGCGCATCCACCCCGGCATCAAGGCCAATTTCCTCGCCTCGCCCCCGCTGGTGGTGGCCTACGCGATCGCCGGAACCGTTCTCAGGGACTTGATGACCGAGCCGCTGGGCACGGGCAGCGACGGCAGGGAGGTGTGGATCGGCGACGTATGGCCGTCGAGCGCCGAAGTGCAGGCGCTGATGAAGCTGGCGATGGACCCCGGCACTTACATCGCCAATTACCGTAAGCTCACGCGGCCCGGTGACCTGTGGAGCGAAGTGCCCTCGGCGCAGGGCCAGGTCTATGACTGGCCGAAATCCTCCTACATCGCCGAGCCGCCCTTCTTCAAGGACTTCACCATGGTGCCGCGGGCGGCACAGGGGAACATCCACGGCGCGCGGGCACTGGGCGTCTTCGGCGACTCGATCACCACCGACCACATCAGCCCCGCCGGCGCCATCAAGGAGCGATCTCCCGCCGGGCAGTACCTGGTCGATAACGGCGTCAGCAAGGCCGATTTCAACAGCTACGGCGCGCGCCGCGGCAACCACGAGGTCATGATCCGCGGCACCTTTGCCAACGTGCGCATCAAGAACCTCATGATTCCGCCACGCGCGGACGGCACCCCCGTGGAAGGGGGGGTGACGCTGTTCCAGCCATCGGGGAAGCAGATGTTCATTTACGACGCGGCGATGAGCTACATCGCCCGGGGCACGCCAACCGTCGTATTCGGCGGCGAGGAGTACGGCACCGGCTCGTCCCGCGACTGGGCCGCCAAGGGGACGCAGTTGCTGGGCGTCAAGGCGGTGGTTGCCCGCAGCTTCGAGCGCATCCATCGCTCCAATCTGGTGGGCATGGGCGTGCTGCCCTTGCAGTTCAAGGGCGGCGACTCGGTCGAGGCACTTGGTATCAGGGGCGACGAGGAATTCGACGTCGTCGGCCTCGAAGACATCCGTCCGCAAATGGACGTGACGCTGGTGATCAGGCGCAGCGACGGCTCGCGCAAGGAAGTGCCATTGCTGTGCCGTATCGACACGCCTGTCGAGGTCGACTACTACAGGCATGGCGGCATACTGCCCTATGTGCTGCGCGCGCTGATGGCGGGTTAGCCGAACGTCAGACCTTCTAGCCACTTCATCCTCCGGAGAACCAATCCCATGCCCAACACTCGCAGCGCGAATGCCGTCCGTCTGGAGTTCGCGCCCGGTTCCCTGGTCCAATCCAACCTGTCGGGCGCGGCCTTCACCGGGGACTGGCTCTGGGTGGCTGGCGACGAAGCCTGCGGCGTAGACCGTCTGCGCCGCCTCGATCGCGTGGGGCGCGAGGCCTTGCGCTTCGGCGAAGTGCGTGATTTCCCGCTGGCCGATCTGTTGGACCTGCCCGGCGCGGCCGGGGAAGAGGCCGATCTGGAGGGCATGGCCGTGGCCGATGGCTTCCTCTGGGTGGTGGGCTCGCATGGCCTGAAGCGCAAGAACGCCAAGCCGGACCGGGACCATGCCGAAAACGCCAAGCGGCTGGCGAAAGTGACGCTCGACGGCAATCGTCGTCTGCTGGCCTGCCTGCCGATCGAGCCCGACGCCAACGGCGCGCCCTGCCTGGTGCGACAGGCCAAAGACGGGCGGCGGGCGCTGCGCCTGAAGGGTGATGCCCAAACCAACCTGCTCAGCCGTGCGCTTGCCGATGATCCCCACTTCGGCCCCTACATGGCGATCCCGGGCAAGGACAACGGCTTCGATATCGAAGGCTTGGCCGTGGACGGCCGCCGGCTGCTGCTCGGCTTGCGCGGCCCGGTGCTGCGCGGTTGGTCGGCGCTGCTCGAGATCGCGGTCGAAACCCGCGGCGACCAGCTGCGCCTGACGCCACTGGACGACGGGGGAACGCTCATCCGCAAGCACTTCCTGCAGCTCGACGGTCTGGGCGTGCGGGACCTGCACTTCTCCGGCGATGACCTCTACATCCTGGCCGGCCCGACGATGGTGCTGAACGGCGATATCCGCGTCTTCAAGTGGCCCGCTGCCAGGCCCTTCCTCGTGGCGAACCGCGACCCGGTGCGCTTCGAGTCGGCGCTGACCGAGTCGGTCTCGCTGCCCCATGGACACGGCACCAACCGCGCCGAGGCGATTTGCGACCTGCCACCGGCCTTGTCGGGCGGCAAGGCGAGCTGGCTCGTGCTGTACGATGCACCGGGTGCCGATCGCAAGGAAGGCGAGCACACCGTCTTCGGTGACCTGCTGCGCCACGATTGAGATCCTTGGCCCCGGTCTGACCCGACCATCCCATGGCTGTCTGCCCAGAGATTGACCCCGCGTCACCGCTGCAGTTCGTCATCAATGCGGCAGCGGGCAGCAGCGACGCGGACTCGAAGCGCGAAGTCAT
>JAABQX010000066.1 GCA_011391215.1 Rhodocyclaceae bacterium | reverse complement strand
GCATCACGGTGAAAAGTGGCGCGACGCACACCTATCCGGTCTACAGCAAAGGGGGACGCACGATCGAGAGCTGGCGCATGCGCTCGGAAATTATTCTCGAAAGCCGTGATGCCGCCGCACTTTCAGCGGCGGTTGGCAAACTGCAGGGTACCCTTGGCGTCAGCAACATCAATTTTGCGCCGGCACCGGAAACCCGTCGCAAAGCTGAAGACGATGCAACACTCGAAGCCATCGACGCTTTTCGCGCCAAAGCCGAGCGCATTGCCGCGTCAATGAAAAAACCTTACAAGATCCGCCAGATGAGCGTGAATGGCAGCGGCAATTTCCCGCAGCCCTTGCCGGTAATGCGCGCTTCGGCGATGGCGATGGATTCTGCGCCGATGCCGGTCGAGGCAGGTGAATCCAATATCAGCGTGAACATTGCAGGGCAAATCGAACTGATTGACTGAATGAGTGAGTGATATCGGCTAAGGCCGTTTTTGCGGAGTTTGCACAAACACTTCGCCGTCTTTCACCAGACCGAGTTCATAGCGAGCACGTTCCTCGATAGCCTCGTAGCCACTCTTGAGATCGCGCACTTCGGCTTCGAGCGACGCATTGCGTGCTTCCAGTGACTGATTTACCTCGCGCTGGGCGGCAAGTTGCCGCTCCATGTCGCGCACCCGGAGCCAGCCGCCCTTGCCGAACCACAGTGGGTACTGCAGCGCGATAAGCAGGGCGACCAGCACCCAGGTGGGCCACTTCATGGCAAGCTAACTGCCCGCCGGGCCGTCCCAAGGGCAGTTACGCTCCCCCGTGGGGGGCGGCGAACCGAAGGGAGTGTGGGGGGGCAATATTATTTCCTCAGGTTGTAGAAGGTGTCGAGGCCGGGATAGACGACGGTATCGCCGAGATCCTCTTCGATGCGCAGCAACTGGTTGTATTTGGCGATACGATCAGAACGGCTCAACGAGCCGGTCTTGATCTGGCCGGCGTTGAGACCGACGGCAATGTCGGCAATCGTCGAATCCTCGGTTTCGCCCGAGCGGTGTGAAATCACATTGGTATAACCCGCGCGCTTGGCCATTTCGACGGCGGCAAAGGTTTCGGTGAGCGTGCCGATCTGGTTGATCTTGATGAGGATCGAGTTGGCGATGCCCTTCTGGATGCCTTCGCGCAGGATTTTCGGGTTGGTGACGAACAGGTCATCGCCGACGATCTGCACCGTCTTGCCGAGCCGGTCGGTAAGCAGCTTCCAGCCATCCCAGTCGCCCTCGGCCATGCCGTCTTCGATGCTGATGATCGGGTACTTGCTCGCCAGCGTCGCGAGGTAATCGGTCATGCCGGCCGAGTCGAGTTCAAGTTTTTCCGAGGCCAGCACGTACTTGCCGTCCTTGAAGAATTCCGAACTGGCGCAGTCGAGCCCCAGCACCACGTCTTGCCCCGGCGTATAACCGGCCACTTCGATGGCTTTGAGAATCAGTTCGATGGCTTCGTCATTACCGGCCACGTTGGGGGCAAAACCGCCCTCATCGCCCACCGTCGTGGGGTAACCCTTCTTGTCGACCAGTTTCTTGAGGTTATGGAATACCTCGGCGCCGCAACGCAGCGCTTCGCGGAAGGATTTCGCACCGACTGGCAGGATCATGAATTCCTGGATGTCGAGGTTGTTGTTGGCATGGGCGCCACCGTTGATGACGTTCATCATCGGCACCGGCATGCTCATCGGGCCGGAACCGCCAAAGTAGCGGTAAAGCGGCAAGCCGGATTCTTCGGCAGCGGCCTTGGCCACGGCCATCGAGACTGCCAGCATGGCATTCGCGCCCAGACGTGACTTGTTCTCGGTGCCGTCAAGTTCGATCAGCGCACCGTCGATGAAAGCCTGTTCCTCGGCATCCAGGCCGATGATGGCTTCGGAAATTTCGGTATTGACGTTCTCGACGGCCTGCAGCACGCCTTTGCCGAGATAGCGGCCCTTGTCTCCATCACGCAGTTCAATGGCTTCGCGCGAACCGGTCGAGGCGCCGGACGGCACCGCAGCGCGGCCCATCACGCCGGATTCGAGCAGGACGTCGGCTTCGACAGTGGGATTGCCACGGGAATCAAGAATTTCACGGGCGACAACATCAACGATTGCACTCATTTTGGTTTCCTTTCGAGGTAAATCAATTATTAAAGCCCACTGCCGAAACCACGCCGCTTCACTATGGCGTCGATTTCCAGCAATTGTTCGAGCAGATCCTGCATTTGCGGCAAAGGCCAGGCGTTCGGGCCATCGGACAAGGCCTTGGCGGGGTCGGGATGCGTTTCCATGAACAACCCGGAAACACCGGCCGCGACGGCGGCACGTGCCAGCACCGGAACGAACTCGCGCTGCCCGCCCGAGCACGTGCCCTGCCCGCCCGGCAACTGCACCGAGTGCGTGGCATCGAAAACTACCGGGCAACCGGTACCGCGCATGATCGCGAGGCTGCGCATGTCGGACACCAGATTGTTGTAGCCGAATGAAGCGCCGCGCTCGCAAACCATGAGCGTATCGGCACCGTTATTCGCTTCCCTGGCCTTGGCGACCACCTGCTGCATGTCGCCCGGCGCGAGGAACTGGCCCTTCTTTATATTCACCGGTTTCCCCGACGCGGCACACGCCTGGATGAAATCGGTTTGCCGGCACAGAAATGCCGGTGTCTGCAGCACATCGACGACCGCAGCAACCGCAGCGATTTCGTCTTCGGCATGCACATCCGTCAGCACCGGCACGCCAATCTGGCGCTTGACCTCGGCGAGAATGCGCAAGCCCTCTTCCATGCCCAAGCCACGGAATGACTTGGACGAACTGCGATTCGCCTTGTCATAGGATGCCTTGAAAATGTAGGGCACGCCAAGCTTGCCGGTGATCTCCTTCATGCGGCCGGCGATGTCGAGACACAGTTGCTCGGATTCGGCAACGCAGGGGCCGGCGATGAGGAACAGCGGCTGGTCGAGGCCGACCTCGAAATGGCAAAGTTTCATGGCTTTTCTTGCCGCTCATTTTGCCGCGCATTTTGCCGTCTCGCCAGCGCCGACTTTACAAAGGCGATGAAGAGCGGATGCCCGGTGCGCGGATTCGAAGTGAACTCCGGGTGAAACTGCACGCCGACAAACCACGGGTGCAGGCTTTGCGACAACTCCATGATTTCCGGCAGGTTCTCGGTCGGCGTGCGCGCGCTGATGATCAGGCCGGCCGCTTCAAGCTTGGGCACGTAGGCGTTATTCACCTCGTAGCGATGGCGGTGACGCTCGTTGACTTCCTTGCCGTAGATCGACGCCGCCAGGGTGCCTTCCTTCAAGGGACAACGCTGTGCCCCAAGGCGCATGGTGCCGCCGAGGTTTGAGTTGGCATCGCGCTTTTCGATGCGCCCTTCACGGTCGGCCCATTCGGTGATGAGTGCCACGACCGGATGCGGTGTATCGGGATCGAATTCGGTACTGTTGGCACCCACCAGCCCGGTGACATGGCGCGCAAACTCGATGGTCGCGAGTTGCATGCCTAGGCAGATGCCCAGATAGGGAATCTTGTTTTCGCGCGCATAGCGGATCGCCGCGATCTTGCCTTCGGTGCCGCGTTTTCCAAAACCGCCGGGCACGAGAACGGCATCCATTTTGGCCAGCGCCTCGGCGCCATGCGCTTCGATTTCCTCGGAATCGAGGTAATGAATCTTCACCTTGCTGCGCGTATGCACGCCGGCATGGATCAGTGCTTCGCTGAGCGACTTGTAGGACTCGGTGAGATCGACGTATTTGCCGACAAAGGCGACATTGACCTCATGTTCGGGATGCTCGAGCGCATCGATGATCTTTTTCCATGCCGAGAGATCGGCGGCCTTGGCCAGAATGCCGAGCTTGTGGCAGACGATTTCATCCAACATCTGGTCGTGCAGCAGGGCGGGAATCTTGTAGATCGAGTCGGCGTCCAGCGCCGAGATCACCGCTTCGGGCTGCACGTTGGTGAACAGCGCGATCTTCTTTTTCTCACCCTCGGGAATTTCCCGGTCGGCACGACAAAGCAGGATGTCCGGCTGGATACCGATTTCGCGCAATTCCTTGACGGAGTGCTGGGTCGGCTTGGTTTTCAGTTCACCAGCCGACGCGATGTAGGGCACCAGGGTCAGGTGGATATAGCAGGCGTTGTTTTTCCCTTCCTGGATGCCCATCTGGCGGATCGCTTCGAGGAAAGGCAGGGATTCGATATCGCCCACCGTGCCGCCCACTTCGATGATGGCGACTTCTGCGCCCTCGGCCCCGCGCTTGATGAACAGCTTGATCTCGTCGGTAATGTGAGGGATGACCTGGACGGTCTTGCCCAGATACTCGCCACGCCTTTCCTTCTTGATGACAGACTCGTAAATCTGCCCGGTCGTAAAGTTGTTGCGCTTGCCCATCTTGGCGCTGGTAAAGCGCTCATAGTGGCCGAGATCAAGGTCGGTCTCGGCGCCATCTTCGGTAACGAACACTTCGCCATGCTGGAACGGCGACATCGTGCCGGGATCGACGTTGATGTAGGGGTCGAGTTTGAGATGGGTAACGCGGATGCCACGCGATTCGAGAATGGCACCCAGACTGGCGGCGGCGATGCCCTTGCCCAAGCTGGACACGACACCCCCCGTGACGAATACGTATTTGGTCATAAAGACAGCCAGAGCGGGAAAGCCGAATGATAACGAAAAATGCGGGAACTCTCCAAATTCCCCCTCACTTGACCGGCAGACCCGCCTCGCCACGAAGCTTTCCCAGCATTTCCAGCAGGCGGTCACGGCAGGCATTCAATTCATCGATCCGCGTGCGCGCAGACTCGGGGCTGTGCCCATGAACCTGCTTGATGGCTGCGCCGACGTCGTGCACATCGGCATGTGCCGCCACCATCAAATCGAAGGCGGGGAAGTGGGCATAGCGGGACTTTCCTGCGGCCCGCAACCACTGGCCAAAACGACACTCACGGTGATCGAGTTGCGGCCAGCGGGCTTCTGCGTTATTTTCGCCTTGCAGGGTGGCGGCAAACTGGCGCATCCAACGCAAGTGATCGATTTCCACCGTCAACAGCGGCAGATCTTCCCGCGGCCAGATCGCAACACGCTGCCATTCGCCGGGATGCCGCCATTGCTCAATCCAGTCAGGGATCTGCGCGGGTGGCATCGGGCGGGCGATGCCATAACCCTGTGCGACCTCGCAACCCAGTTGCATCAGCATGCGTCCGTGCGCCAGCGTCTCCACCCCCTCGGCGACTACCTCACGGCGGAAAGCCGCCGCCAGACCGATGACGCCATCGACGATGGCCAGGTCATCAGGATCTTCCAGCATGTCGCGGACAAAGGTCTGATCGATTTTCAGCGTACCGGCATGCAATTGCTTCAGGTACGTCAGCGAAGAATAGCCTGTGCCAAAGTCATCGATGGCAAACTGAATGCCGAGCGTACGGCAGACATCGATCACGCCGGAAACCTGCGTCAGATCGTCAAGCGCGGCCGTTTCGAGAATCTCGAGTTCGAGTAGCTCAGGTGGCACCGCAGGATGCCGTGCCAGCATTCCCCGCAAAACCTCGATAAAGTTGGGCGCCTGCAATTGCTGGGCAGCAATGTTGACGCTGACCACCACGCGCAGACCTGCCGCCAGCCAACTTTCAATCTGCTGCAACGCTGCCTGCATCACCCATTCGCCGAGTTCCGTCTGAAGTCCGACAAAATCGATGACCGGAATGAATTCCGCCGGCTGGAGCAAGCCACGCTCCGGATGCTGCCAACGAACCAGTGCCTCGGCACCGATAACCTCACCGGTACGCATATTGACCTTGGGCTGGAAATGCAGCAAAAGCTCATTGCGCTCGAACGCCTGCAAAATACCTTCCTGCGATTCCCGCCGAACTTCTGAGAGACGGTCATGTTCCGCGTCGTAAATGGTATGGCGGTTGCGTCCATTCTGTTTGGACGTATACATGCACTGATCGGCGTGACGAATCAGGGTATCGGCATCCGCATTGTCCATCGGGAACACGGTAACGCCAATGCTGGCTGACAACATCGCTTCGCCTTCGGCAAGCAGGTAAGGCGCGCAAATCGCTTCACGCAGGCGTTCCAGCGCAATTTCACATTCCTCGAATTGCTGCAGGCCACCCAGTAAAACGACGAACTCATCACCGCCCAAACGGCACACCGTGTCGCCGCCACGTACGCTGGCAGAAAGTCGGCGGGCAGTTTCAATCAGCAAGCGGTCTCCGGCAGCGTGTCCCCAAGTATCGTTGATCGGTTTGAAGCCATCGAGATCGAGGTAGCAAACCGCTAAAAGGAGCCCGTTACGTTGTGCGAAGGCGAGAGCCTGGTGCAGTCGATCGGACAACATACGACGGTTCGGCAATCCCGTCAGGGCATCAAAATAGGCCATTTGTTCAAGTCGCAACTGGCTTTCTTTCAATGCACTGATATCGCTGGAAAGCCCGATAAAGTGAGTGATTTTGCCTGCAGGCGAGCGCACCGCTGAAATGCTGCTTTGCTGAACGTAAAAACTGCCGTCCTTGCGCTTGTTCAACAGTTCGCCGCGCCAGAAACCGGTTTCGAACAATGTTCGCCACAAGTCCTTGTAGAAATTCTGATCCTGTTTGCCGGATGCGAGGAAACGCGGATTTCGGCCAAGCACCTCATTGCGTGAATAACCCGTCAAACCCAAAAAAGTATCATTCACTTCGACGATGATGCCTTGCGCGTCGGTGATGACGATGCCCTCCTGGGCATGTTCGAATACACCGGCAGCCAGTTGCATGCGCTCCCTGCCGCGCTGGAGTGCCCGGTTGGCATGCAGGGCACTCCATAGTGCGGCAAGCAACAAGGCGATGATGGCGGCAACGGTACCGATAATCAGTTTTCCATAGCTTCCCATGACATCGCTCAAGCGGACTGGCAAGTCGGCATACGGGCCCAGCCGGAACTCAAGGAACAGGTCGTGCACAGATTGATAGTTGTGCGGCAACGTCCAACCATAAATTCCGGCGGCATGTGCCGCCGGATCCTCCGGCTTCAGTTCGAGCAGACTAATCAGCAGGTCGCGAGCCAGGTCATCGGAAACGTGATCAAGGCGTGCGAACGGCCAGTGCGGATACAACTGGGTGCTGTGCGCATAGGGAAAGTTCGGTGTACTACGCGCGCCGACAACGCGCAGTGCCGCCAGGTCAATCTTGCCTTCCGCCGCCATCGACTCGATCAGATCGGAACGCACGATACCGGCATCCGCCTGGCCGGCCAGCACCCCCTCCACCACCTTTTCCTGGTTTTTTACTTCGATGATTTCGCGCGTATCGTTTAGCAGGTCGATGCCGGCGGTGCGGGCTTCGGTCAGAGGTACCTGCCAGCCGGCGAACGCGGACTTGTCGGGAACCATCAGGCGTTGCTCGAGCAGATCGCCGTAGCCTTTCAAATCAGTACGATCGGCGCGAGTGATCACCGTACCACCAAAACGGTCGACAGGACCGTGCGGACCGGCAATACGCATGGTGGCGATGCGTGCCACATTGTTTTTCGCCTCGAGTTCGACGTAGTGACCGGTATTGGTTATCAGCAAATCAATGCGGCGCCCGGTAATTGCTGGCGGAAACTCGGCCAGGCTCAGCGGAACAATCTCGAAACGTCGTGGTGCTAGCCGTTTGGCGAGATAGTCGGCGTGCGGCTGCCACTCGGCGAGAGCCTTTTCCTTGCCACGGAACTGCAGCACGCCAATGCGCAGGACCTCGGGTTCATTGGCAACCGCCGGCAACGAGAAAAACATGGTGAAGATCACCACCAAATGAAGCCAGCTGCTTAGCCATGCCCGAATTTTTCTTTGTGCAAGCATCAAGAAGTCCTCGCGCGGATTTCCGGCCACGCCTTGCTCAGGTAATACCCCATCGACCAAATTGTCAGGCCTGCCGCCAGCCAGATCAGCCAGTTGCCGAGTTGGACAACCGGCAGGCCGGCGAGAGGCTCGTGATACAGCAGGAGGGGAATGGCGACCATCTGGGCCACCGTTTTCAGCTTGCCGATAAACGACACCGCCACGCTTTTCTCTGCACCGATCTTGGCCATCCACTCACGCAGGGCCGAAATGGCAATTTCCCGGCCGATGATGATGAATGCCACCACGGCGTTGGTACGGTCAAACTCGACCAGCACGATCAAGGCCGCCGCCACCATCAGTTTGTCGGCGACCGGATCGAGGAATGCGCCGAAGGCCGAGGTCTGGCCAAGTTTGCGTGCCAGCCAACCGTCCAGCCAGTCTGTGACAGCGGCGATGATGAACGCCACCGTGGCGATCAGGTTCTGCTCATGAGGCGGCAATGGAATGTAATAAATGCCGATGACCAGCGGGATCAGCACAATGCGCGCCCAAGTCAGCAGATTCGGGATATTTAATGGCATGCTCAGCGCAATTGTTGGTGGATGATTTCGGCGAGCGACCGGCTGATGCCCGCCACCCGGCACAGATCCTCGACCGTCGCCGCGCGCACGCCATCCAGCCCACCGAATTGCGCCAGCAGCTTGCGCCGCCGCGTCGGGCCGACGCCTGCCACATCTTCCAGCGCCGAGCGTCCACGCGCTTTGGCACGGCGCGCCCGATGACCAACAATGGCGAAGCGGTGCGCCTCGTCGCGAATCTCCTGAATCAGATGGAAACCGGGATTATCCATGGCCAATTGTAACGGCTCATTGCGCTTATGCGGGAACAAGGTTTCGAGGCCGGGCTTGCGCTCCGCGCCTTTGGCCACACCGACACTCGCCAGATAATCAAGCCCGAGTTCGGCAAACACTTCGCGCGCCACGCCATGCTGTCCCTTGCCACCGTCGATCAACACGAGATCGGGTGCCGCCGTCTCGCCCTCATTGTTTCCTTTTGCGACCTTTTCATAGCGCCGCGTCAGCGCCTGGCGCATCGCGGCATAGTCGTCACCCGGCTGGATACCTTCGATATTGAAGCGCCGGTAGTCACCCTTTTTCATCGCGCCATCGACGCAGACCACGCAGGAGGCTACCGTGCCCTCGCCCATCGTGTGGCTGATATCGAAGCATTCGATGCGCTGCGGCGTCTCCGGCAAATCAAGCGCGGCACGCAAGGATTCCAGCCGTCCAGCCGCGCGACCCTTGGCCTGATGCCTTGCTGTCACGGCCAGGCGGGCGTTGTTCATGGCCATTTCCAGCCAGGCACGCTCCATCTCGTTGCGTGGCGCACTGCCATGCAGGTTATCGGGCAGATCGTCCAGCGGCCAGGGATCGAGAATCAGACGCGGCGGTGGCGTCTGCTCGGCGTAATGCTGCGTGAGGAATGCCGCCAGCCCTTCGGCCGCCTCGGCATCTGTCGCCGCTTGCGGAAAATGAGCGCGATCGCCCAGATGCAGGCCGCCGCGCACCATGGCCAGATTCACACACAACTCACCCCGCTCAACGACGGCAACGACGATATCGACATCGGCATCCTTCGTCGAACTCACATACTGCCGGTGCAGCACCGCCTGCAGCGCCTTGATCTGGTCACGCAGGGCAGCCGCCTGCTCGAAGCGCAGCGCCTCGGCTTCCTGCGCCATCTGCTGCATCAGCTTGTCGATCACCTCGGCATGCCGACCCTTGAGGAACAGCTCCGCCAGGCGCACATCGGCGGCATACTCATCGGCGGAAACCAGCCCGACGCAGGGCGCCTTACAACGTTTGATCTGGTGCATCAGACACGGCCGCGAACGATGGGCGAATACCGCTTCTTCGCAGGTGCGCAGCAGAAAGGTCTTCTGGATCAACTGGATGCTTTCGCGCACCGCCAGACTGCTGGGAAATGGGCCGAAGTAGTGCGAGCGCTTTTCAAACGTGCCCCGATGGTAGAAAAGTCGGGGGAACTGTCCGCCCGACAAACCGATGTAGGCGTAGGACTTGTCGTCACGAAACAGGATGTTGTATTTCGGCGCGAGTTTCTTGATCAGCGTGTTTTCAAGGATTAAAGCTTCAGCCTCGGAACGCGTCGCCGTGGTTTCCATGCCCGCCACCTGTTGCAGCATCAGCGCGATACGCGGGCTCTGGCCGGTTTTCTGAAAACGAAGTTTCAGTGAAGGCTCATGCCCGTTTGCGGGCGTTATGCCGGAACTAAAGTAGGAGGAAACGCGCTT
>JAABQX010000065.1 GCA_011391215.1 Rhodocyclaceae bacterium | reverse complement strand
GCGGCATCATTCACGGCCACCGTGAGCTCACAGGCGCGGCCGTCAAGGTAGAGCGTGCCGATCTGGAACATCGCCGGGCCCTGGTGGGTATAGAAATCCTTGAAGGCGACGAAATTGTTGGCCAGCGGCATGAGGTCGCGGCAGTAGCGCGCGAGGCGTTCGAGCGCCAGCACCGCGTCACCCATGGCGGTCGGGTCGGGTTTGGCGGCCTGCCACTCGGTATAGGGCGCGAGCTTGTCTTTCAGCGTTTGCCAGTCGGCGGCCGTCAGTGTTTTGCGCGCCCCGATGAGCGGTGTTACGACCTTGTCGCTCAACGTGGTGACCGCGCCAGCCCAAGCGGGATTCACGCCATCTGTCAGAGAAAGTGCCGTCCCGCCAGCGCCGACTTTTGCGATGGGCAATGCGGCGACGGCTTCGCTCGTTGCCGACAACGCACCGCTGGCGAGCGCCTTCAATGCATCTTCCGAGGCATTCAGCAGGGTGGTGGCGCGTTCGTCGAAAGCGGCCAGTTGGCAGCGGGTAAAGAAGTCATCCACCTTGGCGGCGACGGCTTGCAGGGCTTCATGCGCGGCGGCGGTATCCGCGCCCAGCGGTTGCGCCGCCGCGCCGGCCGCTTCCCATGCGGCGACGGCTTTCTCGGCAAAGCGTGCCTGTGCGGCGCTGGCGGCTTCCACCGTGATGGCCTCTGCGCCGGTATCGGCCAGCACGGCGCGTGCGGCAGCGGCGATGGCAGCGCCTGCCTCGTCGTCGGCGCGGATCGCCTCCAGCGTGAGGGGATCCCCGGCCAGTGCGGCAGGGCTGGCGAGGCGTTCGCCCGCCCAGCGCACGGCTGCAATCAGCTCGGGCGCACGCACGTGGCTGTCGTTGTCGCTGTCGATCAGCGCCAGCGTGCGCCGGTCGAATTCGCTGCCGCTGACCGGACAAGAAAGGGCGACCCAGAGTTTCTGGTCAAGTGCGCCGATGGCGAGCAGGTCTTCGGGCGTATCGATGCGCGGCTGGTCGAAGCCGCCGGCGCGGAAGAAGCGCCAATTGTGAGTTTGTTCTGACATGGGGATAGTAAATGATAAAAAAGTGATGTTACCTTGCCAGCGTATGTTGACGAAGATGGGAAATGGTGCGTATCTTGCGCGTTCTGTGTTGAATATAAAAGTGGGGGTTCCATGAGTACCAAGAGCGGTGGTCCATCGATTTTGCGCAATCTGCTGCTTTCCTACCTTGGCTTTGGCCTTGGGGTCGCGCTGATCTTTCCTTTTTACGCCGATTTTTTTGTCGAATGGAAACCCGGCATGCTGCCTTGGTTCGTCGGCGGCTGCGTAGTCGCAGGCTTGTCGATCGGCTTCGTCAACTACTATCTGCTCAATACCATCCTGCTCAAAAAGCTGCGGCGCATTGCCGAGGTAGCCAACCAGATTTCCAACAAGGATCTGACCCACAGTTGCTCGATGAAAAGCGCCGACACCATCGGCGAGATCGTTGCCAGCTTCAATGCCATGTCAGCCAATCTGCGTGGCCTGATCGGCGAAACCCGGCGCTTGTCCGTCGGCGTGAGCCACGATGCGCATGACATCAATAACTTCGTCAATGGTGTTGCCGAGCAGTTACGCGAACAGGCGCAACGCGCCGAGGGTATCCGCGCTTCCGTCGATGAGATGGCCAATACGGTCGGCGACATCGCCAAGCATGCCAATAACACCGCCAGCCGCGGTCGCGGCGCCGCCCAGCAGGCAGAAGCCGGCGGCCGCATCGTGCAGGCCACGATTGCCGGTATGGAAGAGATCAGCAACCGTGTCGGCGAGGCCGCGCAGGCGGTTGAGGGCTTGCGCTCGCAGAGCCAGCAGATCGACGCCATCGTGCGCACCATCCACGATATCGCCGACCAGACCAACCTGCTCGCGCTGAATGCCGCCATCGAAGCAGCACGCGCCGGCGAGCAGGGTCGCGGGTTCGCCGTGGTGGCCGACGAAGTTCGCAAACTGGCCGAACGTACTACCACCGCCACCGGTGAAATCAGCGCGATGATTTCCGCCATCCACGTCAATATCAACCAGACGGTCGACACCATCGGCCATGGCGCACAGACTGCCGCAGCGGGCGTTGGCATGGCGCGTGAAGCCGGTGGCGCGTTGAATGAAATCGTCGCCGGCTCGGGTGAGGTAACGCGCCTGATCGACGAGATCGCCCAGGCCACCGATCGCCAGCAAACCAGTGTGCGGGAGGTCGGGCAGAACATCGCGCGTATTGTCGACCTGATCGATGGCATCCGCCATGCCGTGGGCGACTGCTCGGTGCGCACCGACAAACTGGCGGGTGTAGCCGAGGAACTGCACCGCAGCGTCGGCGAATTCAGGGTCGACAAATAGGCGCAGACCTATCCCCGCTGGTCGTCGATCGGCTTACCAAGGCCTACGACGGCAAGCCGGCGGTTAACGCGCTTTCTTTCAGCCTCGAACGCGGCGAATGCTTCGGCCTGCTTGGCCCCAATGGCGCCGGCAAGACCACCACGCTGCGCTGCTGCCTCGGCCTGACCGCGCCCGACAGCGGGTCGATCCGCTTGCTGGGCGAACCGATGCCCGCACATGGGCGCGAGGCGCGGGCACGCGTCGGCGTCGTGCCCCAATTCGACAACCTCGACCCCGATTTTACGGTCGCCGAAAACTTGTTGGTGTATGCCCGCTACTTCGGTATTACGGATCATGCGATGCGTGGCCGTATTCCCGAGCTGCTCGATTTCGCGGGGCTGGCCGGCAAGGAAGCGGTCGGTCTGCGCTCGCTGTCAGGCGGCATGAAGCGCCGCCTTACCCTTGCCCGCGCCCTGGTGAATGATCCCGACCTGCTGGTGTTGGACGAACCGACCACCGGCCTCGATCCGCAAGCGCGCCATCTGATCTGGGACCGGCTGAAGCGACTGCTGGCCGCCGGCAAGACGATCCTGCTGACGACGCATTTCATGGACGAAGCCGAACGTCTCTGCGACCGGCTGGCCATCGTCGATAACGGCAAGCTCATCACGCTGGGCGCACCGCGCACGTTGATCGCCGAACGCATCGAACCACAGGTCGTCGAGGTCTACGGTGAAGGCGCTGAAAACTGGGCGCGTGACGAGGCGGCCGCCTTTACCGAGCGTTGCGAGGTGAGCGGTGAAACCGCCTTCTGCTACGTGGAAGATGCTGCGCTTCTGCTTGCCCATCTGGCCACGCGGCCACAACTCAAATCTCTGCACCGCCCGGCCAACCTTGAAGACGTATTTCTCAAGCTGACGGGACGCGAGCTACGCGACTGAACGAGATGGGGTGCGACCCCGTTAAATAATATTATTGATGTTAAGATTAGGTGGGTTGATGGTATAGTACTTCTGTCGCCGTTTTGCATAGAGGAGAATTTCCCCCATGGAACACCTGAACCCGAAAGAAGCTGCCGCGTTTTTGGCCGAAAATCCCAAGGCCCTGTTCATCGACTGCCGCAGCGAAATGGAATTTCTCTTCGTCGGCCATCCGGCAGGGGCCCTGCACGTGGCCTGGAACGACGGCCCGGACTGGGACGTTAATCCGCACTTCGTCGGCGAAGTCAAAAAGTTCGCCGGTCATGTGCATGATCGTCCGCTCGTGCTGATCTGCCGTAGTGGTAACCGTTCGGTAGATGCCGGCAACGCCCTTGAAACAGCTGGCTTTACGCGCGTCTATAACGTCCTGCATGGTTTCGAGGGTGAGCTTAACGACCATCATCATCGTGGTTCCGAAAATGGCTGGCGCTGCGACGGCTTGCCCTGGGAACAGTGCTGAAGCACACTGAACCCCGTTTAACCATGGGCAGGCGCTGCTAATATCGAGCCATGCGCCTGCCACGACTTTCCTCCCTGCTTGCCGCCCTGCGCAATCCGAAAAACTGGCGTAAATGGGCGTTCGAAGCCTTCATCCTGTTCGCCATCGTCACCGCCGTCACACTCTGGCAAAACCGGGGCTTGCCTGAAGGTATTGCACCACCACTTGCCGGGTTGCGCACCGACGGCAGTACTGTAAAAGTCGGCGCTGACAAGACGGCAAGCCTGGTGGTTTTCTGGGCAATCTGGTGTCCCGTCTGCAAGGCCGAGGAAAGCAACATCATCTCCGTTGCCAGGGATTGGCCGGTGTATTCAGTGGCGATGCAATCGGGCAATGCGGCAGAAATCAAAAAGCATCTGCAATCGCGCAACATCGACCTGCCTGCCCTCGTCGATGATGATGGCGCCATCGCCGCCACCTGGCGCGTGCGTGGCGTACCGACGCATTTCATTATCGATCCCGCCGGCAACGTGCGCTTTCGCGTTGTCGGCTACGCCACTACCTTGGGCTTGCGCGCCCGGCTCTGGTGGGCGGAACGTTTTCCGTTGTGACCTATCCGCAATCCGGACAGGTTTGAGCGTCCGGAGACGCGGTGTGTTGCCCGCTTAGTGACGGCGGCGTTGCGGTGCGCCGGTGGTTCCTGGGGCGGCGGGTGTGCGGCCCTCGATATGACGGAAATTGATGCGCCCCTTGGTGAGATCGTAGGGGGATAGTTCGAGGGAAACACGGTCACCCGCGAGGATGCGGATGTGATGCTTGCGCATCTTGCCGGCACTGTAAGCCACCAGATTGTGGCCATTATCCAATGTGACACGGTAGCGTGAGTCGGGCAATACTTCCATCACCACGCCATTCATTTCAATGAGTTCTTCCTTTGCCATCAGCATTCCTCCAGGGAAAGTCCAAAAAGAAAAAGCCCGGCATCAGCCGGGCTTTTCCGGTCGAGCGGTTGAGCGGTCAAACTGGCGACATGGCGTTAGCGCCAAGTCGGGTTTGAGCGTTCAGTCCGCCGCGCGGATGTTCGAAGCCTGCTGACCCTTGGGGCCAGTGGTGATGTCGAAGCTGACGCGCTGGCCTTCCTTGAGGGTCTTGAAACCCTGGCTCTGAATCGCGGAGAAATGTGCGAAGAGATCTTCGCCGCCATTTTCGGGCGTAATGAAACCAAAACCTTTTGAATCGTTAAACCACTTCACAGTACCTGTTGCCATGTCTTGAGTATCCTAAAAAAAACAAATAAAGGGGCATTGCCCCGGAATGGGACGACAGTCAAGACGGCGGGGTGATGAAGGGAGAAATACCGCGGAAACTTGTTTCTGCGGGTACTGAGCCGAACAACAATAGCACTACTTGAAAATCGCTGGCGGGTACTATGCGCCTGTTTTTTCAATAACGCAATGAAAATGTTGTTGAAAAGCGTATTCCGGGAAAGCTCGCGGCAATGGTTTCCCCCGGGTCGCAGGTGGTGACAATCGCATACTACTGCCATTCAATTGGCACAGTGAGTGGCACAATCGTTGGCTAAGCACCTGAAGGTGCAATATATCACATTGATTTATATGATATTTTGAGCGGGCGAAGGGAGTCGAACCCTCGTCATTAGCTTGGGAAGCTAAGGTAATGCCGTTATACGACGCCCGCGTGGTTGCGGATTGTAAAGGTAAAAGCTTCATCGAAATCGCTCTCGGCGGCTGCTCAATCAAGCCGAAGAAACTCAGTACACAAAATTCTGCTGAAGCGGCCGGACTATGATGTCGGCGATGCCCATTCAGGAAAGAGCTCGCTCGCATACAAAGAATCCGCCGCTTTACTGGGCTATTGCGGTTTCATTGATACTCCACGGGTTGGTCCTGTTTTTTCCCCGGCAGTCACCCAAGATTCAGGAACATCCTGCCAGGCGTATTGAAGCTACTTTGGCGCTGCGTCCCAGCACGCCGCTCGTAGCCAACCTGCCGCCAACTGCCATCCCTGCCGAGATTGCGCCTTCCCGGCCCCGCAGCAACAAGAAGTTGCTGGCGCTAAATAAACCGAAAGAGAAGTTTGCGAACTCACTACCCGCGCCTGCGTGGCCGGTGGCGGAAAAGGCGGATATGAACAAATTTCTCCGCGAGTTGGACGAGCGGGAAAAGGCTGGCCCTGATTTGGCACAGCGTTCGCTGGCCATGGCCCGGTCGGTCGGTCGGCAACTGGTGATGCGGGACAATGGAGTCGATAGGGAGAAGGTGGACGATCGGGGCAGCGTAACGCTGGAGCGCCTGCCCAACAGTCCGCCCGTAGATCCGTTCAGCCTGGAAATGTATCTGGACGGCTTGGTGCAAAAACTCAACCGCAGCGCCGCGTTCGTCAAGCGTGAGCCGCGCAGCCGGGGAATGAAGAACGCAGCCATGTTGATCCGTCTCAACCCTGACGGTTCGCTGCAAAGTTTCAACGTGCTGAATGCCGCCGATCAGCAGGATGAAATCGCATTCACCCGCGCGGTGTTTGAAATGGCTGTGCCCTTCCCGGCTTTCCCGCCGGATATTCGCAAGTCGGCACGCTCGCTGGCCATGACCGTCTGCATTCTTCCCGCGCGGGCGGGCGGGGGTGGTTTTGGTTTCACGCGTATCCCGGATGGCCGCAGGTGTTGAAGTAACCCGTAAAGGTAAAATCAAACACTTTGGTGAGGATCGACCGATGAATGAATCCCAAAGGGTACGCCGGTGTTTTTACAAGGCGCTTTATCCAAGCTTGCGTATTGTTTGGCCGGTACTCTCTCTACTCATTAGCGCCATCATCGGCCTGGGCCTCGTCATCAGTTATCTGGAAGCCTGGAAACTACTGGAGGGGGTTTATTTTGCGTTCGTCACCGGGCTGACTGTGGGCTATGGCGATTTTGTCCCGAAGCACCCGGTTTCCCGTGTGATTGCCGTGATCATCAGCTTCACCGGGATTCTTATGACGGCAATTTTTGCGGCAGTCAGCGTGCGCGCTCTTGAGGAAGCGGTCAAGGAAAAGCCCTTGCCAGAATCCTGACCAATGGACGGTGTTGGGGTGCCTGGTTTCTGATGGCACCCCGCTGTCTGCCGGAGCTGGATCAGCTTATTCCGGCAGTCCGCCCAGCAGGAACATTGCCTTCAACACCTCGCCCAGATTGCCGAGGGGTTCGAACCAGCGCTTTACGATCGGAGCGTAGTTACCGCTGCGATAGAGGTGAGCCAGCGAACGGTCGACAGCCAGGCGAAAATCCGTATCACGGCGCATCATCAAGCCATAGGGCTCATACGAAAACTGCATGTCCGAGACATCGAAGGCCTGCCCGCGCCCGCGCACTAGTGCGGTGGTGATCAGCACGGTACGATCGGCCGCATAGGCGGTGGCAGTCTTGTCGATCAGGGCCTGCAAGGCGGTATCGTGATCGGAGACCTTGAGCAGGGTGACCCCGAGTTTTGCAGCAGCGACCAATGCGTCGAGCGTCTTTTCTGTCGTTGTGCCAGCGACCACCGCGACGCGCTGTGCCTTCAGATCATCCATTGACTTGGGGTTTTCGCCGGCGCGGAACAGCATGCCGGCGCCATCGACGAAGGTCATCACGCTGAAGTCGAAATCCGCGCGACGTGAAAGCGTTTGCGTTGTATTGCCGCACTCCAGGTCGATCTGACCATTCTTCAGTGCATCGAAACGGGTCTGCGCGGTCACGGGTGCCCAGCGCACGTCGAGCTTGGGCAGATTGAGTTGTTTTGCCACATCGTCGACAACGACTTTGCATAGGTCGACGCTGTAGCCGCGCGGCTGCTTGTCCTCACCGACAAAAGAGAACGGCATTGAATTCTCGCGATAGCCCAGATTGATGGTGCCGCTGCTCTTGATCTTGGCCAGCGTTGCCTCTGCCATTGCCGGCAAGCTCAGCGCCAGGCTCGCTACGCAGGCCGCACCGATCATGATGGTTTTTTTCATGTGCATTTGTATTCTTCCCCTGTTGAGTTGACGGTTGCCAGGACGTTGCATGGCCGCGGCGAAGTGTATCCCAAGGTAAAATTAGCTATGCTCGAAATTATCCTTAATGGCGCGCCGCGTCGGCTTGATGGCACGCTGACCGTTGCGGCCTTCCTGGCGCTTGAAGGCCTGGCCGGCAAACGGCTGGCCGTCGAGAAGAATGGCGAGATCGTGCCGAAAAGCCAGCATGCCACCACCTTCATCGAGGCTGGCGACAGGCTCGAGATCGTCGTCGCCGTCGGCGGCGGCTAACCCGTTTGGAAAGACTGCCATGCAAGACACCCTTAGCCTCGCCGGCAAGACCTACACCTCGCGACTGCTTGTCGGTACCGGCAAATACAAGGATTTCGATGAAACGCGGCGCGCGGTAGAGGCGAGCGGCGCCGAGATCGTGACCGTGGCTATCCGCCGCACCAACATCGGCCAGGAGCCGGGGCAGCCCTCGCTGCTCGATGCCCTGCCGCCCACGAAATTCACTTACCTGCCCAACACTGCCGGCTGCTACTCGGCCGACGATGCTGTGCGCACGCTACGTCTGGCGCGCGAACTGCTCGACGGCCA
The DNA here is from genome assembly GCA_011391215.1 of Rhodocyclaceae bacterium. GTDB lineage: Bacteria > Pseudomonadota > Gammaproteobacteria > Burkholderiales > Rhodocyclaceae > Sulfuricystis. The sequence goes on along the minus strand of JAABQX010000065.1, from coordinate 1,826 downwards.
CAGCCTCGTCAAGCTCGAGGTGTTGGGCGATCCGCAAACCCTCTTCCCGAACATGCCGGAAACCCTCAAAGCTGCCGAAACGCTGGTGAAGGACGGTTTTCAGGTGATGGTGTATTGCTCGGATGATCCGATCCAGGCCAAGTTGCTCGAAGGCATCGGCTGCGTCGCCGTGATGCCGCTCGCCTCGCTGATCGGCTCGGGCATGGGCATTCTCAACCCCTGGAACTTGAAGCTGATCATCGATGCCGCCAAGGTGCCGGTGTTCGTCGACGCCGGCGTCGGCACGGCCTCGGATGCCGCCATCGCGATGGAGCTGGGTTGCGACGGCGTCCTGATGAACACGGCAATCGCCGGCGCGAAAGATCCGGTGTTGATGGCGGGCGCGATGAAGAAGGCCGTCGAAGCGGGTCGCGAAGCTTTCCTGGCCGGGCGCATGCCGAAGAAGTTTTATACGGCCAGCCCGAGTTCGCCGACCAGCGGGTTGATCGGTTCCTGACGCATTTACCTGTGAAATATTGGGCGCATTGGGTGCTTGGGGCCTGCGCCTTGGTGCTTGCTCTGCCGGCACAGGCAGAGGAAAAAGTCGGCGCTGGCGGGACGGCGATAGCTGGTTTGATCAACCCATCGGGGACGGCATCTGTCGAGACAGGTTATGTTTTCGATCAGCCGGAAATTTTCGCCGCCCAGTTGCTGTGGGGACTCGCCCATGGCGTACGTCTGCTGGCGCTCGCGTGTGCGGAGCACGGTGATCTCACCGCTGCGGAGTCCTGGGTGGCTTGGCAGGAGCGCGAGCAGCCGCAGATCCTCGCCGCCGGCCGCTTGCTGGGACGCCACTATTTCGGCAGCGAAGATGCTCCAGCCGATGTCATTGCTGCTGCGCTCGGGCTCAAGCCGGCACTCGCCTTGCCGGCCGAAACGCTTGACCAGGCCTGCACGACCTTGCCCGAAGCCCTCACGAAGCCACGCTATGATTTGGCGCGCTTCCGCGAACAAACCCTGGAAACCATGCGGCGCGGCGTCGGTGCCGACCCGCTGGAGATATTGAAGTGAGCCAAACCAACGTGCAGCACGACCACATCCGCAGCTTCGTGTTACGCCAGGGGCGCGTCTCGAACGCCCAGCAGCGTTATTACGACGAAGGCATGCCGCGTTTCGGCTTGCCTTATGCCGCCACTCCACTGGATCTGACGGCTACTTTCGGCAGGGCGGCACCAAAGATTCTCGAAATTGGCTGCGGCATGGGTGAGACCACGGCGAACATTGCCGCCGCGCATCCCGAAAACGACTATTTCGGCATCGAGGTGCACACCCCCGGTGTCGGCAGTCTGCTCAAGGAAATCGCCACGCGCGAACTCAGCAATCTGCGCGTAATTCAGCACGACGCCGTCGAGGTGGTGCGCGACATGCTCGCCCCGAATTCATTGGCCGGTATCCACGTTTACTTCCCCGATCCGTGGCCGAAAAAGCGCCACCATAAACGCCGCTTGCTTCAGCCGCCCTTCGTTGCCCTGCTGGCCGCGCGGCTCGCCCCCGGCGGCTACCTGCACTGCGCCACCGACTGGGATGAGTATGCGCAGCAGATGCTCGAGGTGCTGGGCGCCGAGCCGCTGCTGGCAAATACTGCCGAGGGTTTTGCTCCCCGCCCGGCCTGGCGTCCGCAGACCAAGTTCGAGACGCGCGGGCTGCGTCTCGGGCATGGCGTCTGGGACGTGTTGTTCAGGCGTCCAGAAACAGACCAATCAGCCGGTTGAGGAAACGCCGGCCTTGCGCCGTTGGCCGCAGGTGGCCATTGGTGACTTCCAGCAGCCCGTCCTGCCGTCCCGCCA
>JAABQX010000064.1 GCA_011391215.1 Rhodocyclaceae bacterium | reverse complement strand
TGACTGCTGCCGATGTCGCCAAGGCGGTGCGCGCGCAGAGCACACAGCTGGCGGCCGGCGAGTTGGGGCAGCTGCCTGCCGCTGCGGGTCAGCAGACCAACGCGGTGATCGTTACACGCAGCCGGCTGGCAACGCCGCAGGAGTTCGGCGAGGTGATCGTGCGCAGCGACGGGCGCGGTGCCACCGTGCGTGTCAAAGACATCGCGCGCGTCGAACTGGGTGCCCAGGACTATTCGATTGCGGCACGCATGGACGGCCAGCCTGCCGCTTCCATTGCCGTCCGCATGGCGCCCGGGGCGAATGCGCTCGACACTGCCAAGGCGGTGAAGGCGAAAATGGAAGATTTGTCGCGCTATTTTCCCAAGGGCGTCGAATGGGTCGTACCTTACGATACCTCCAAATTTGTCGAAATCTCGATCCGGGAGGTGGCGATTACGCTCGCCGAGGCGATGCTGCTAGTCGTCCTTGTGATGTACCTGTTTCTCGAAAACGTGCGCGCCACCTTCATCCCGACCATCGTCGTGCCGGTGGCGCTGGTCGGGGCGATGATCGGCCTTTATCTCTTCGGTTATTCGATCAATGTGCTGACGCTGTTCGCCATGGTGCTGGCGATCGGCATCGTGGTAGATGACGCCATCGTCGTCGTCGAAAACGTCGAGCGCATCATGTCCGAGGAAGGTCTATCGCCGCGCGATGCGACGCGAAAAGCCATGGACCAGATCATCGGGGCAATCATCGCCATCACGCTGGTGCTTTCCGCCGTATTCGTGCCGATGGCCTTCTTCGGTGGATCGACGGGCGCAATCTACCGGCAGTTCGCCGTTACGCTGGTACTGACCATGGGTTTCTCCGCCCTCATGGCGCTGACGCTGACGCCGGCCCTCTGCGCAAGCCTGCTCAAGCATGAGCCCGGCAAGGCGGGCGTGCTGCCGACTACCGGCTTCTTCGGCTGGTTCAACCGCACTTTCGCGGCAACGGTGCGCAGCTACCTCGGTGGCACCCGACGCATGCTGGGCAAGCCGGGGCGTTGGCTGCTGGTCTATGCTGCAGTCATTGGCACCACGGGTTGGCTGTTCATGAAGCTGCCGGGCAGCTTTCTGCCCGAAGAGGACCAGGGTTACTTCCTGAGCATTGTTCAATTGCCGCCGGGGGCGACGCGCGAGCGTACGCTGGAGGTGCTTTCCACCGTCGAGCAGCACTATCTGAAGCAGACTGAAGTCGAGCACGTCATCGGTGTGGCCGGCTTTTCCTTCTTCGGTCGGGGCCAGAACGCGGCGATTACCTTCGTTCGTCTGAAGGGCTGGGACGAGCGCCCGCTCAAGGAAAACGGTGCGACTTCATTGGTACAGCGCGCCAACCAGGTCTTGTCCCGCGTCAAGCAGGCGATGATCTTCGCCATCAACGTGCCGCCGATACCCGAACTGGCGGCCGTCGGCGGTTTTGACTTCCGCCTGCAGGATCGCGGGGGGCTCGGCCGGGAGAAATTGCTGGAAGCACGCAACATGGCGCTCGGCCTTGCCGCACAGAATCCTGCGCTGCAGGGCGTCCGTCCCGAGGGGCAGGAAGCCGGTCCGCAACTTTATCTCGATATCGACCGTCTCAAGGCGCGTGCTCTCGGAGTAGAAATCGCCGATCTCAACGAGACGCTGCAGTCCGTGCTCGGTGTGGCCTACATCAACGACTTCGTGCGCCAGGGGCGCATCCTGCGCGTGCAGATGCAGGCTGAAGCGGAGACCCGCCGTACGCCGGAAGATATCCTGCGCATTCCCGTGAGGAACTCACGCGGCGACATGATTCCCCTCGCTGAACTGGCAAAACCGCAGTGGGTGGTCGGTTCACCCAAGCTCGACCGCTATAACGGCTTGCCGGCGATGAAAATCGCCGGCGGCCCCGCACCCGGCCGTTCGACAGGCGAGGCGATGGCGGCGATGGAGACGGTGGCGCAGAAACTCCCGCCGGGGGTGGGCTTCGAGTGGTCGGGTACCTCTTTCGAAGAGCGTCAATCGGGCAGTCAGGCGCCCTTCCTTTTCGGCATCTCCGTGATCGTCGTCTTCCTTTGCCTTGCGGCCTTGTACGAGAGTTGGTCGATTCCCTTCGCCGTGATGCTCGTGGTGCCGCTTGGCATCTTTGGCGCGGTGTCGGCAGTGATGTTGCGTGACCTGCCCAACGATGTGTATTTCAAGGTGGGCCTGATCGCCATCATCGGCCTGTCGGCAAAGAACGCCATCCTGATCATCCAGTTTGCCCGCGAGTTGCAGGATCAGGGCATGGAGTTGATTGAGGCCACGCTTGAAGCCTGTCGCCTGCGCATCCGGCCGATCGTCATGACCTCGATCGCCTTCATCTTCGGCGTGTTGCCGCTGGCGATCTCCACTGGCGCCGGCGCCAACAGCCGCCACGCCATCGGCACCGGCGTGATGGGCGGCATGATCGCCGCGACGGTGCTCGCGGTCTTTCTCGTGCCGGTCTTTTTTGTGGTGGTACGGCGCATCTTTCCCGGGAATGCGCGCCGCCATGAGGACGACCCTACGTAGGCTGCCGTACCGCCAGCGCCGACTTTTTTTAGCCTTGCTGGTCAGCCCCACGAAAATCAGCTACAGTTCCCCCACCTTTTATAACCATAATTCACTGTGAGGTCATCATGAGCAACAAAGGGCAGATGCTACAAGACCCGTTTCTCAACACGCTGCGTCGCGAGCATATTCCGGTTTCCATCTATCTCGTGAACGGTATCAAGCTGCAAGGTCAGGTCGAGTCGTTTGACCAGTATGTCGTGTTGCTCAAGAACACCGTCACCCAGATGGTTTACAAACACGCTATCTCCACCGTGGTGCCCGCCCGCCCGGTCAGTATCAGCAACGAACCAGATTCAGAGTGATTTCACTGGTTGGCGGGTGGTTGGCCGATGTTTGATCGGCCGACTACCGGCGAGAATGCCCTGCTGGTTCAGCTGGATTTTGGTGACGGCGATTTCACTGAACGCCTTGCCGAGTTTGAATTGCTGGCAACCAGTGCCGGCGCGCGTCCGGTCGGCACGATAACGGGTAAGCGAGGGCGACCCGATCCGGCCACCTTCGCCGGCAAGGGTAAGGTGGAACAGATCTTATCCGCCGCAACCGAGATGGGCGCTGATCTGGTCCTGTTCAACCATGAACTTTCGCCCGGACAGCAGCGTAACCTCGAACGTGCCTGCGAGCGCCGCGTCATTGATCGCAGCAGCCTGATCCTCGATATCTTCGCCCAACGCGCCAAAAGCCACGAGGGCAAGTTGCAGGTCGAACTTGCCCAGCTTGAGCACCTGATGACGCGGCTGGTGCGTGGCTGGACGCACCTTGAGCGACAAAAAGGCGGCATCGGCCTGCGTGGCCCCGGTGAAAAGCAGCTCGAAACCGACCGGCGTCTACTGGGTAAGCGCGTCGCGCTGCTCAAGGAGCGCTTGCGCCTGCTGGAACGCCAGCGTGCCGTGCGTCGCCGTCAGCGCAGTCGCAGCGAGGTGCTTTCGGTGTCGCTGGTGGGCTACACCAACGCCGGCAAGAGCACCCTGTTCAACGCGCTGACCAAGGCAGGTGCCTATGCCGCCGACCAGTTGTTTGCCACGCTGGATACGACGTCGCGGCGCCTGTATGTGCCGACTTGCGAGATGGTCGACGGCAAGTCGGGCTGCCAGATCGTCATTTCGGATACCGTGGGTTTCATCCGTGACCTGCCACATGCGCTGGTGGCGGCTTTTCATGCCACGCTGGAAGAAACTGTGCGCGCCGATTTGTTGTTGCATGTGGTGGATGCTGCCAGCCCTGACCGCGAGCAGCAGATGGAAGCCGTGGACGGCGTTTTGGACGAGCTAGGCGCTGCCGATCTTCCCCAAATTATTGTCTGGAACAAGCTTGACCTGACAGGTGTTACCCCCGGAATCGAACGTGACGAGTGTGATAACATCGTCCGCGTTCGTGTCAGCGCCCAGACCGGCGCCGGCCTTGACTTGTTGCGTGCCGCACTGGCTGAAAGGTCGCGCGTGCTCGCGGCACCCATTGAATTCGACAAGACCCAACCCCATAAAGATGACTATGATCACCGGCATACTAATGTCGCTCAATGACCACGGCTGGGGCAACGACCCCAAGCGTGGCAATCGGAACGAGAGCGGCCGCAATAACCAGGGTCCCCCCGACCTGGATGAACTCTGGCGCGATTTCAATCGTCGCCTTTCCGGCATGTTCGGCAAAAAGCGCGGCGGTCCGCGCGGTGAGCCTGGTGGTGAGCCCGGTGGCCCGGGTGACAACGGCGAGGGTGGCGGGCCGAATTTTCCGACCCTGACGCCCGGCCAATTCGGCGGCGGCATCGGGCTCCTGATCGGCTTGGTTGCGGTGGTCTGGTTAGCCAGTGGCTTCTATATTATCGAGGCCAACCAGCGCGGCGTCGTGTTGACGCTCGGCAAATATAGCGAAACCACCGAGCCCGGCTTGCGCTGGCGTTTGCCCTGGCCGGTCCAGTCGCACGAAACCGTCAACCTGACGGGCGTGCGCACCATCGAGGTCGGTTATCGCGGGTCGGAAAAAAACAAGGTTCCCAAGGAGGCTCTGATGCTGACGGATGACGAGAATATCGTCAGCATGCAGTTTGCAGTGCAGTATCTGCTAAAAGATCCGAAGGATTACACCTTCAAGAATCGTCACCCCGAAGATGCGGTGATGCAGGCAGCCGAAACCTCGATTCGCGAAGTCGTCGGCAAGAACAAGATGGACTTCGTACTTTACGAAGGCCGCGACGTTATCGCCGCGAACACACATAAGCTCATGCAGGACACGCTTGATCGTTACGAAACCGGTATTCAGATCCGCGCGGTGACAATGCAGAGTACCCAGCCGCCCGAGCAGGTGCAGGCGGCTTTCGACGATGCCGTGAAGGCGGGCCAGGACCGTGAACGGCAGAAGAATGAGGGCGAGGCTTACGCCAACGACGTGATCCCGCGCGCGCAAGGCACGGCTTCACGCCTGTTGCAGGAAGCCGAAGGTTACCGCGCTCGCCTGATCGCGACCGCCGAAGGCGAGGCAGCACGCTTCTCCAAGCTCTATGCCGAATACGCCAAGGCGCCTGAAGTGACGCGCCAGCGCCTTTACCTGGAAACCATGCAGCAGATTTATGCCAATACCAGCAAGGTGCTGGTCGACACCAAGGGCTCAGGCAATTTGCTGTATCTGCCGCTCGAAAAACTCATGAATGCCACCGCCCCGGCCGTGACTTCACCGTCCGAAGTGGTGCCGGATCGCTCGTCGGCACCGGCATCTGCCATGGAAAACCGGGATGTGCGCACGCGCGGTTCGCTGGGATCACGTGAGCGGGGAGAGCGCTGATGCAACGACTACCTTTCTTACTGGCGCTGATTTTTGCGGTGTTCATGACCGCCGGCGCGATGCTATTTACCGTTGATCAACGCCAATACGCGATCGTCTTCCAACTCGGCGAAATCAAGGAAGTGATCAAGGAGCCGGGCTTGTCTTTCAAGTGGCCGATGATCCAGAACGTACGCTTCTTCGACCGGCGCATTCTGACACTGGACTCTGTCGAGCCGGAACGTTTCCTCACCGCCGAGAAAAAACCGGTACTGGTTGATTCTTTCGTCAAGTGGCGGATTGCCGATGTGCAGCAGTACTACATCTCGGTCGGCGGCGATGAAATGCTGGCGCGCACGCGACTCTCGCAGACGGTGAACTCCGGCTTGCGTGAAGAATTCGGCCGACGTACCGTGCATGATGTGGTGTCGGGTGAGCGTGACAAGATCATGGCCGATGTGCAGAAGAAAGCGGATGCCGATGCACGTGCCATCGGCATCGAGATCGTTGATGTACGCCTGAAGCGCGTCGATCTGCCGCCGGAGGTTTCCGAGTCGGTCTATCGCCGCATGGAAACCGAGCGCAAGCGGGTGGCCAATGAACTGCGTTCGCAAGGTGCTGCCGAGGCCGAGAAGATCCGCGCCGATGCCGACAAACAGCGTGAGGTGATCGTCGCCGAAGCCTATCGCGATGCCCAGAAGGTCAAGGGCGAAGGCGATGCCAAGGCGGCAGCCACGTATGGCCGCGCTTTTGGCGAAAACGCGGAGTTCTATGCGTTTTATCGCAGCCTCGAAGCCTATCGCCAGAGTTTCAGCAGCAAAAACGACCTGCTGGTGGTTGACCCGAGCGCAGATTTCTTCAAGTATCTGAGGAATGGCACCAAGGGTAGCGGCAAGTAAGCAACCGGGATATTCATGTCGACTCTGTTGCTTGCCTTTGCGTTGATGTTGGTGATCGAAGGGCTATTGCCCTTCATCGCACCAACGGTCTGGCGTGAAACCTTTCGCCGCGCCACCGAGTTGGCTGATGGCCAGTTGCGTTTCATCGGACTCACCTCAATGCTCATCGGCCTGGTGCTGCTGACGCTTTTCAGCTGAACATGCATAGCTGGTTACTCCCGGAAGCCATTGAAGACCTGTTGCCGGCCGAGGCCGCGCAGGTCGAACATCTGCGCCGGCAACTGCTCGACGAGTTTCTCCGTCACGGTTATCAGCTGGTTGCCCCGCCGATGCTCGAGTTTGCCGATGCCTTGCTCTCGGGCAGCGCTGCCGATCTGAATTTACGTACCTTCAAGCTGGTCGACCAGCTTTCCGGACGTACGCTGGCTCTGCGCGCCGACATCACGCCGCAAGTTTCGCGCATCGACGCACACCTGCTGAATCGGACCGGCGTGACCCGCCTGTGCTATTGCGGCAGCGTGGTGCACACCCTTCCGGCTGGCTTGTTGGCCACGCGCGAGCCCTTGCAAATCGGCGCGGAACTCTACGGTCACGCCGGCCTGGAAGCCGATCATGAGGTCATTCGACTCCTTGCTCGCGCACTCCAGCTTGCGGAACTGCCGCCCAGTCGCATCGACTTGAGCCACGTGGGCATTTTCCGTGCCCTGACCGCTGGGCTGCCCCTGGCACCTGGCATAGATCAGCAATTATTCGATGCCTTGCAGGCCAAGGACTTGCCTTCCCTGCGCGAATTGACCCGGGATCTGCCCGCGCCGGTACGCGCTGGCCTGCTGGCCTTGCCCGATCTGTATGGCGGTGCCGATGTGCTGGCGGGTGCCGCTGCCTGTCTTCCCGCATTGCCCGAGATTACGCAAGCACTTGGCGAATTGCTGCGTCTGGCGGATGAGCTGGCTGATCTGCCGCTCTCTTTCGACCTGGCCGATCTGCGCGGCTATCACTACCATAGTGGCGTGGTGTTCGCGGCTTATTGCGACGACAGCCCGGCGGCGGTTGCCCTGGGTGGGCGCTACGACTCGATCGGCGAACGCTTCGGGCGCGGGCGTCCCGCCACCGGTTTTTCACTCGACTTGCGCGCGTTGTCGCGCTTGTCGTTACCGCTGACAATGCCGGGCGCGATTCTGGCGCCGTGGCCGGAAAATGCCGTATTGCAAGCCGAGATCGAACGCTTGCGCGCCAATGGAGAAATCGTCGTTGCTGCCCTGCCGGGCCACGGTAACAACTGGAGCGAAGCCGGTTGCGACCGCCAACTGGTGTGGCGCTACGATAAATGGATCATCGAATCTTTAAAGGAAAACTGACATGGCCAAAAACGTAGTCGTGATCGGCACGCAATGGGGCGACGAAGGCAAAGGCAAGATCGTCGACTGGCTCACCGACCATTCGCAGGGCGTGGTGCGCTTCCAGGGCGGCCACAATGCCGGCCACACGCTGGTGATCGGCGGTCACAAGACGGTATTGCACCTGGTGCCCTCCGGCATCCTGCGCGATGGTGTCGTCTGCTACATCGGCAACGGCGTGGTGCTATCGCCTGAGGCGCTGATCAAGGAACTGGATGAATTGCAGGCCGCCGGCGTCGATGCCGAGGCGCGCCTGAAAATATCAGAAGCCTGCCCGCTGATCCTGCCCTATCACCAGGCGCTCGATCAGGCGCGTGAAGTGGCCAAGGGCGCAAAGAAGATCGGTACGACGGGGCGTGGCATCGGTCCGGCTTACGAAGACAAGGTGTCGCGGCGCGGACTGCGCGTGCAGGATTTGTTGCGGCCCAAGCGCTTCGCCGAAAAACTCACCGAGATTCTCGACTATCACAACTTTGTGCTGAAGAATTACCTTGGCGCTGAAACCGTCGATTTCCAGAAGACGCTGGATGGCGCAATGGCGATTGCACCACGCATCACCAGGATGATCGCCGACGTGCCGCGTGCCCTTTACGACGCGCACAAGGCTGGTGCCAATCTGCTGTTCGAGGGCGCGCAGGGTACCTTGCTCGACATCGACCACGGTACCTTCCCTTACGTCACCTCGTCCAACTGTGTCGCCGGTGCGGCGTCGGCGGGTGCGGGGGTCGGTCCCGGCATGCTGCATTATGTGCTGGGCATCACCAAGGCCTACACGACGCGTGTTGGTGGCGGCCCGTTCCCCACCGAACTTTACGACGCCCTCGACAAGCAGGATCCGGTCGGCAAGCATATGGCCACCAAGGGCCACGAATTCGGCGCCACGACCGGCCGTGCGCGGCGCTGTGGCTGGTTCGATGCCGCCGCACTGAAGCGTTCGATCCAGATCAATGGCGTTTCCGGTCTGTGCGTGACCAAGCTAGACGTGCTCGACGGCCTTGAAGAGATGAAAATCTGCATCGGCTACAAGCTCGACGGCCAGTTCACAGACATCCTGCCGGTCGGTGCCGACGATCTTGAGCGTTGTGAACCCGTCTATGAGTCGATGCCCGGCTGGACAGACAGCACCGTCGGCGTCAAGACGCTCGATGGCCTGCCGGCTGACGCGCGTGCCTACATCAAGCGCATGGAGGAAGTGTGCGGCGTGCCGGTTGACATGATCTCTACCGGCCCGGATCGTGAAGAGACCATCGTCCTGCGCCATCCGTTCAAGTAAGCCCGCTATCACTGCCAGCGCCGGCAAAAGTCGGCGCTGGCGGGACGGCGCGGTACTTGTCTGTTTGTAATAAACGCTTACATTCAGACAGGTTGTCGACATTGATGAAATACATTCAAGTGTTCCAATGCACCATAAGGTTCAGAAAAGGAGCATGGCGATGAAGATCTTCAGGCAGTTGTGGTTGGCAGTCATCCTGGCCGGCATAGTGGCAGGAAACGCCTGGGCCGACCGGCCTCATCATTACGGTGGTCGTTACTATTATCCACGCAGTTCGGTTACGCTCGGTGTCTATCTCGGCGACCCGTGGATTTATTCGCCATATTATCCGTATTATCCCTATCCCGTTTACTCGCCGCGTGTCTATGCGCCTGCACCGATTGTGGTGACGACACCGCCGACCGTGTATGTCGAGCAACCGACAGTGTCTTTAGCGGCTCCAACCCTGGAAGCCGGTTTCTGGTACTACTGTGCAGATTCGCAGGCTTATTACCCGTACGTGAAGCAGTGCGCGGGCGCCTGGCAAAAGGTTGCGCCCCAGCCGGCTCAATAATCGACGAGGAGATGACATGCGATCCGGCCTCATAGTTTCCATCGCCGCGCTGCTGCTGGCCGGCTGCTCCCTCATGCCGACTGGGCCGAATGTGATGGCTCTGCCCGGCGCCGACAGGAGTTTCGATGAGTTCCGTGCTGATGATCTAATGTGTCGCGATTATGCTTATCAGCAAATCGGAGGGAGTACGCGCGAACAGGAAGCCAACAATGCGGTGGTCGGCAACGCGGTGATCGGCACGACAATCGGCGCCATTGCCGGGGCTGCGCTTGGCGGACGTGACGGTGCTGCCGTCGGTGCCGGAATGGGGATGCTGGTCGGCAGCGTATCCGGTGCCGAGGCCTCCCGTTCATCGACCTACGGCAGCCAACGCCATTACGACATCGCCTACGTGCAATGCATGTATTCAAAGGGCCATCGGGTGCCAGTCAGCGGTTCCTATGCACCCGGCACGACGCGGATGCTGACGCTTCCACCACCACCACCACCCGCCGCAGCGACTGTTTCACCGTCCTCGATTAGTCCGCCGCCACCCCCTGCAGGCACCCCGCCAGCGCCACCACCAAGCCGCTGAATTAAAACTTCCGAACCAGCAGTTCCGCGGGTTGTGGCGTTCCGCGCTCTACCCTTACCGACAGGGTGTTGATCGTGCGTCCATCCTGAGTGGCGACGATGAAACGCCAATCTCCCGGCTGTGGATTGGTCACCCATGAATAACCCCGGAAACCCTGCTCGCGGCCCCCGGTTGTCTGAAACCGGTTGCGGGAAACCTGGCGCCAGCCCCCATCTTCATGGATTTCCCAGCGATGTTCGAGATCTGCACTGACCCCGCGGGGCGCAAAAATCGCCGATATGCCGTAGAGCCGCTCGTCTTCTGCGAGGTGCAGTGTCGCTGCCTGATCACGCCAGAACATCCACGATGGAGCCTTCTCGACTTTGAGAACATAGCGACCTGATTCCTGTACAAACTCGTGCCCCACCGCCATGTCGCGTTTGACGAGGGGCACCGGCGCAATCATGTCGAGATTCCAGGCCAGCAAAAGCGCCCCGGTAAAAAACCAGGCGGGCAGAATTCGCCCGGGCTGCCCTGGTGCCAGCCGCTGCATGCCATGGGTCAGCAAAATGCCGGCGCCTGTGGAGAC
>JAABQX010000063.1 GCA_011391215.1 Rhodocyclaceae bacterium | reverse complement strand
AATGTCCGGGACCAAAGCGTGGGGCCAAAGACAGTTTTCGTTGGCATACCTTCTGGCCCGCCAAATACCAAGAGATACGCCAACGCGAACTCTCTGAAACTGGCGCATCAAACTGCCGGAACCCCTTGCAGCAAGGGGTTCCGAGCAAAACCTCATGACCTTCCGAGTTTTTGACGAGGCTGAACTGTACCGTTCAGAAGCGGTTTTTTTCGTCTTTTGGTACCCAAAATTCCGTACTTCAAACTGTCTTTAGTGCAGGTTTTTGGCCATTGCTTGGAAATGGCTGCGGTTTGTTGGAAATACTTGTAACGGCTTGCATCTGAGCTGGAAAAATAGGGCTAATTCTCCGCCCCCGGGATCACAATGCAGGACTGTTCGTAAGTCTCGATGTCACTCACCCGATACAGGATGCGTCCCATCATCTTGATGTAGGGTGGCCCGATCTTCTGTGAGCGCCAGCGCTGAATGCGTGAAACCGAACAAAACCAGCGCTCGGCAAGCAGTTCTTCCGAGATGATCACCATCACCGAATGGAACTTGCAAATCTCCTGTGGGCGATCAGGTGGAAGAGGGGGCGGCAGTTGGTCCGGTTGATCAGCCCCTTTCTTCCTCGGTCTGGCAGCTTGCGGGTGTGTAGTCGTCTGCGGGAGGTTAAGTTTTCGTTGTAAGCCGGCGATCAGGATGCGCAGGAGATCTTCGCCTTGCTCTTTGGCAGTCATCTTCCTGACGTCGTCCTGTTTGAACGTCAGAGGTTCGTGGCCGTCATTCGGTTTGCGTTTGTTCTTGCTGGCAGGTGGTTTCATGATTGAAATATGGAAGCCTAGCAGCCTGTTACTTGCTGCATGCCACCCTTTCCGGCACAATTCGCGCCAATGTGTCACGGGCAATAGTTCCCGAAAACCGTCCAGGAGTATGACGTGCAACATACGCGTGTCGACATCGACAGATCACACAATCGGCAGCCCGTGGCGGTGATGTCCCTGCGTGCGTTGCCGTGCGTGCTTGGTCCGTCACCCGTTTGCCCGACCAGTGCATTCGCCCCGTTTGAATACGATCACGATCGCGCACAGTGCAACGGTTGGAACGAATACGCAACAAAAAGCATCCGGGAGAGAAATGGATAGCCTAGCCCGACGGACCGAAAGGTCTCAGGCCACGAGGCCCGGATGCTCCGAAAGGACTCCGGGCCTCGTGCTTTTCAAGGTCCCGGCCGTTTATAAAAAAGGATGACATCATGGGAATGTTCGATCACCTGAAGTGCAAATATCCATTGCCTGATGCCGGCGATAACGATCTGGAATTCCAGACCAAGGACACGCCGGCACAGTTTCTGGACAACTACGAAATCCGCGCGGACGGCTCTTTGTGGCACCTGGACTACGATATCGAGGACAGGAGCGATCCGAATGCCGAGGGGCTCGCTCGTCTAGCCGGCAGGCTAAGCCACATCAACGAGCGCTGGGAGCCCGTGCCGTTTACTGGTGAGATCCGCTTCTACTGCTACGTCGGCGAAAACCAGTGCACCGAGTTCTCGGCTTACTTCGTGAACGGCATGCTGAACTTCCTGACGCCGATCGGAAAGGAACCCATCTCCGTGAAGACGCGAGTGAAGCTGCGTTCCGGCCGCGAAGCGGAAGTGGAACCTGCCAAGGGCATCCACGGCATGCTGCTGGTTTCCGGTGCGGGCGACGGGTACTTCCTGCGCGTGCGTCACGGAACGGAGTTTCGGGACTACCGACTGGCCCATTCTGACGTGGAAATCCGGATCGTCGACAACGATGCCTTCTTCTATCGTGCGGGTGATGACCTCTGGCTGGATCATGCGCCAGAGACGCTGGGATTGGAGATCGTGAACGTGGCGGAGGGCACATGAAACAGCGAATTCGCTACTGGAGCTGCACCCGGCTTGCGGACTGGATTCGCGGCACTGCGAAGCCGCACAGCGAAACCGCCGGGGGCTGGCGTGATTGGAGGGAGGATGCGAAAGCCAGAAACCCCCTGCGCTTCTGGCTTTCAGAGGAGTTTCTCGATAAGGCCCAGGATTTTGTCAACTGGCCCATGGACCGACTGCACAATCTGACGTACTGGATCAACAACCGGTTCGTCGAGCAGACCCACGTGTGCCGTACCGGGCTGAAGAAGGGAGAGTGGCACGAGACCGGCGAGCGCATGCTGCACGGCCTGTTCAACGAACTGGTCTGGTTCGTGAGCGAGCAGAAATCCTGGATGGAATACATCAGCCATTCCGACAAGTACCGCCACCTTCCGTTCTGGAAGACAACGTGGCCCTTTCGCCACTTTACCCACTTCAACTATCCTGAGCTGGGGCTGGGGTACCTGGAGTGGGAGAAGGGCCTAGCGTACAACGAAAGCTGGTATGGCTGTCCTGATCGCGTGTTCACGGATGCAGAAAAAGCCAACTACCCGGACTACGGGCAGCTGACGCCACAAGCCAAGAATGCCACCGAAATTGGCGAACTCTACGACTGGTGGGTAAATGTCCGCCCGAAGCGCCCGGATCCCATGGATGTGGGAGGTTGGTCGGCCTACTGCGACTACATGCGCGTCAGATATGGCGACGCTGTCCTCCATGAAGACCGAACAGACGAAGATCGCGCCATGAGCAAGCAAGCCCTGGACAAGACCAACGAGATCGAGCAAGCCTATGACGATGAAGATACCGTCATGATGAAACGGTTGATCGAGATCCGCAATTCTCTGTGGACCTAAGCGTAAGCTTGTTATGGATTCGCATGACGCAATGGGCCAGAATGATTGCGATTTGGCGCAGCGGAGTTATGGGGTAGGCAGGCGTTTGCATGTCGGATTCCTGTTGGTTAGCGGTATCTGCATGAATCCGTAACCTCAGGAGGAAGTCAAGGTTGCGGCCTTCTTGCTCCGACCGTTCTGGGCGCCCCTGCCTTGGTCTGACAGAATCTGACACTTCAGGTTATCATCAGCTGATACAATTAGGCATGCGTGAAGACCCTGGAATAGCCAACCTGCTAGACCTCCACGATCAGATCATTGATCAGGACGGCGGCTACTGGGTGAAGATCGAGGCTTGGCGTGTCGAGATAACAGCAGACGTCCCACACGGAGTCCGTTATTCCCTGACGCTCCACGAGCCTTACGGAAAACGGATTCTGGGATACGACAACGCGCATGCGGTAAAGCCGCCGAAGAAGTTCAAGTATGCCGGGCAGCGACTGACTTACGATCACAAGCACCGGCATGTGAGCGACAGAGGCGTGCCTTACGAGTTTCAGGATGCACAGCAACTCCTGATCGACTTTTTCAACGAAGTCGACCAGGTTCTGAAGGAGGCGAGACAAAAATGAAAGCCATCGTGATCGGTATCCTGCCGCAGGACAAGATTCGGGAGCGGGTCTTGTCGATTGCTCGCGGCGAGCACAAGCCAAAGTCAGGTGAGCCGAAAATCTGGTTCACCTCAATGCGCTCTCTCGCCGAGGTGTTGAGCGATGAGAATCGTGCTTTGCTTCAGGTGATCAAGGAGACGAATCCGCAGTCCATCACGTCATTGGCCGAAACGACTGGACGTAAGCCAGGTAACTTATCGCGCACCCTCAAGACCATGTCGAACTACGGCATTGTTGAAATGAAACGCGAGCGAAACCAGGTCCGTCCTGTCGCCAAAGCAACCGAATTCAGGATTGTGGCCTGAGCCACATCATATATAAATCAATACGTTGCTGCGTAGACGGTTTGTGTTGGCATACCTTCTGGCCCGCCAAATACCAAGAGATACGCCAACGCGAACTCTCTGAAATTGGTGTGACAAACCGTTGGAACCCCTTGCCACAAGGGGTTTCGGGCAAAACCTCTTGACCTCCCAAGTTTTTGACGGGACTGAACTGTACCGTTCAGAAGAGGTTTTTTTCGTCTTTTGGCCCCTAAAATTCTGCACTTCAAACTGTCTTTAGTGCAGCTTTTCGCTTTCACTTGGAAATTTGCGATTTGGCGCAGAGGAGTTATAGGGTACGCAGGTCCCTGCATGTCGGATTCCTCTTGGTTGCGCGGTATATGCATAAATCCGTAACCTCAGGAAGAAGTCAAGGTTGCATTGGAGGAGTCTTTGAAACGATTATTCACAGCCTCGTTTTAGCAGCGCCACCACCTGACCCGCCACGAAGATCCGGTTACGCCGCCGCTCGGAGGCCCGCAGGATGCCCAAGTCGACCAGTTGCCCGATCGCGGTGTTCGCCGCCGGGAAGCTGACGCCGAGTTGCTCCTTGACCGAATTGGCCGTCACGATCGGCGACCCGATCAGAATCTCGACCAGCTTGCGACCCGTGGCATCGCCACGCAATGACGCTACCCGCTGGCGCCATTCGTCGCGCAGCGCCAGCAAGCGGCGCGTCATCTCGGCCGCCTCGTTGCAGGACTCGACGATACCGCGCGCGAGGAAGCGTACCCACGCCTGCCATTCGCCCCGCGTCTGAACCGCCAGCAGGTTGTCGTAGTAGCTGCGCTGGTTGGACTTCAGATACCCCGCCAGATAGACCGGCGGATAGTCTTCCGCCGCCAGCATGATGGGCAGCAACAACCGTCCGACACGACCATTACCATCACGGAAAGGGTGGATGGCCTCGAACTGGGCATGCGCGATCGCCAACCGCACCACGATCGAGACCACGGCGACGCCGTCCGCTTGATACTGCAACAGGCCCATCAGGTCGTCGAGACAGGGGCTGACCTGGTTGGGCGGCGGCGGCACCAGGCTGGCGTCGTAGATGTTGCCGCTGCCGATCCAGTTCTGGATAGTGCGCAGTTCCCCCGGCACCTCGCGGTAGTCCTTGACGCCGTCCATCAGCACGCGATGCAGATCCTGGATCAGCGACTTTGTGATCGCCGAATTCCCGGCCTGTCGAACCGCCTGTAATCCGACATCGAGCGCCTTGACGTAATTGAGCGTGACCCGCACATCACCGGGTAGGCCTTCGTCGTCGCCGGTCGCTTCGTACTCGAACAGCTCATCGACCTCGGTGTGGGTGCCCTCGATCTGACTGCTCTTCACCGCCTCACGCCGGTCCAGCGTGCGGGCGATCAGATCCGGATTGGGCAGGTCGGTGATCAACTGCCGAACCAGTCCTAGGGATTCATGTGCCTTGAGTACCTCATGCTCGATGCCTGCCAATGGCACCATGGTCGGTGTCGGTGGCGGAATGAGCGCGAATGCCCCAGATCGGTCGGGAACCGGAACGAGTCGCTTCTGGTGCGAGGGGCTGAGGTCGGATCGCTTCACGATGCCTTTAACAATAGTGATAACGGTTAAAGGTTACCGTGACAATCATTAATAAGTCAAGGTGCTATTAAATGTTGTAGCGTGGCCATGAAACGCGAACGTAACCATGTGTGAACCGTTGCCGAAACGACCGAATTCAGGACTGTCCATTGAACATAATCACATTAAATCAATATGTTGAAGCGTAAACGGTTTGTGTTGGCATACCTTCTGGCCCGCCAGAAATGCTTGGCGAAAAAACCCTGTTCTTCAGGGTTTTTTTCGCCCAGGAAAAATTGCTCCCAAAAAGTCGGTGCTGGCGGTACGGCGAATGGTATGCTGTTATAACGTTAAGATGTTTTGGAGATGACCATGACCACGCAAGCTATCCGTTCCACGCTGTACCTTGAACCCGGGCTGCACCAGGCGCTTCGTCTCAAGGCGGCGACTGCCCACCGATCGATGTCGGAAATCGTCAATGACGCAGTTCGCGCATCGTTGCGGGAAGATGAGGAAGACCTTGCCGCGTTTTCGTATCGGTCCAAAGAAAAAACCATGAGTTACGAGCAGTTCCTGTTGAAGCTGAAGGCAGATGGCGCGATATGAACTGAGGTTCAAGGCTTCCGTCGCAAAGGATCTGAAGGACATACCGAGTACCGACGTGTGCCGCATTCTGGAACGGATCGACTCTCTTCGCGACGATCCTCGTCCTTTCGGATGCGAAAAACTTTCCGCACAAGAGCGCTATCGGATCCGGCAGGGGGACTACAGGATTCTTTACGAAATATTGGACTTGGAAGTGGTGGTCGAAGTGGTGAAGGTCGGACATAGGCGCGAGGTTTATCGCAAATGACCCGCGCCGAACCTGATGCGGTTGATGAAAAGTCGGTGCTGGCAGGACGGCGATGATCAGTATCGCGGAACTCATATGACTCTGTTCCCAGATGGGCGACTGCTGGCGGGTACGTTTTGCGAAACTGCGATCCTCTGTCTGCGCTCTCTGAGTGTCGTCTTGCTTGTGGCGTTGGCAGGTTGTGCCACGCCGGATCGCCCTTCAGACTTGACTCCGCCGGTTTATGTATCGGAGAAAACCTGGTGGCAGGTCAATGGCGACATAAGCGCCGCGTCGTTAGAAGCGAAAGAATCGGCCGGAAACTATGCACGCGGCTCTATGGAGAAATGGAGGAGCCTCGTCCACAAGCGCGCCGAGGCCGACTTCATCCCGTGGTTCACCGGTTACTGGACCCAGCAATGGCTGGCTATCAAGGTGGCCTGGTACAAACTGAATGGCCAAGAAGAGACAGATCCGGCCGCCATACGACTGGCAGCGTATTTGCAGGAGCAATATTACAATCGCGTGCTGGATCCCGTCGCCAAGGAGATCGATCCTAATATTGTCAGGGACCAGGCGGCGAAGCTTTACGTCCAACTCCTCAGCAAGCAACTCCGGAGAATCCCGCAGCGCTACGGTGTGCCTTCCGCTCAATTCGATCGGCGGATCAAGGACATTCCCGCGATTGCGCTGACGCCTCACCCGGACCGCAACGCTTCGCTCTACCAGATTGTCCACGCCGATCCCCTCGCCACGCTGCCCGCCTATGTGAACCTGATCACGCAGATCCGCCAGGAAGCTGGAGGCGCGGGCGTCGGACCATCGGATGCCAGGATATCGCCAGTGGCGAAACGGGCCGCCGAAAAACTGGAGGCACAGCTCGCCACCAGGGGCGGCGCAGGCGTTGCCGCAGCCGCGGTCGGCGGCGTCGCAGGCGTGATCATCTCCCTGGGCGCGGCCGGTTATGGCGTTATCGCGCATGAGAACGAACGGCCGAATATGGAAATGCAGCTTCGGGAAACCCTGGACCCCGTGTTGGACGACATGTGGGTAAGTCTGATGGAAGACCCTGCCACCGGAGTGATGGCAGGGGTCAATCACATATCTCAACAGATCGAAGGAAGTCTCGCCAAACCCATAATGCAACCGGTCACACTCGAACCACTACCGAGAGGAGTCCCTCTGCAAAGTGAGTACCCATTCAAGGATGAAAAAAGCGACGGCAAGCCCCTCTCCAACGACGGGAACGCGAATTAACCGGCCGGTACGGCCGTTGGCAGGAAATTCCGGCTGAATCGCCCCGGCTGAGCAATGCACACTTGCCGGCCATTACTTCCGCTCAGGCGACTTCGATGGCGACCGGGCGCTGGCCATAGAAGTCATTACGCTTGTCGAGCAGAGGGATGGTGGTGCCCATGAGGCGGTTCTCGTCGAGCAGGGCGAGGTCGACATCGGCGACGACGATCTGTTCTTCGTTGATGACGCCTTCCGCCGCGATGCCATCGCGGGCGAAGGGGAAGTCGGAGGGGGTGATGATCGAGGCTTGGCCGTAGTGCAGGCGCAGTCCGGCGACCGGCAGGTTGCCGACCGTGCTGGTCATGGCGACATAGACCTGGTTCTCGATGGCGCGTGCATGGCAGCAGTAACGGACGCGCAGAAAGCCCTGCCGGTCATCGGTGCAGGACGGCACGAAGATGATCTCGGCGCCTTCCTCGGCGACGCGGCGCGCGAGTTCGGGAAACTCGATGTCGTAGCAGATCAGAATGGCGATCTTGGCGTGCGCTGTATGGAAGACCTTGAGCACGTCGCCGTGGTCGGTGCCCCATTTTTCCTTTTCCCAGCGCGTGCGGTGGATCTTGTCTTGCGTGTGCACCTCGCCGCCCGGTGTGAATAGGAAGGCGGTATTGAGCAACTGGCCATCGCGCATATTCGGGTGGCTGCCGCCGATCAGAAAATAGCCATGCTGAAGCGCGTGGCGACGCAGCAGTTCGGTGTAGCGTTCGGTGTAGCCGGTCAGTTCGCGCACGGCGCTGGCGATGTTGTCATTGTCCATGAACGACAGAATTTGCGTGGTGAAGATCTCGGGCAATAGCACGAAGTTCGGCCGATAGTCGGCGGCGGCATTCAGGACGAAGTTGACCTGGGCTTCGAACCCCTCCCAGCTGTCGATGTGGCGCAGTTGGTACTGGATGGCGGCGATGCGGGCTTTCATGGTGATTCCTCAAGAAAATCTGCGGGCGGCAGGCGGGTCGGCTGCGTGGGATCATAGGCGCGGTTGAGCCAGACGATGAGGGCGGCGTTGCCGATCGATTCCGGATCGGTGGGCAGGTAACCGTGCAGGATACCGCAGTAGTCGAAGCCTTCGTCGAGTTGGAAGCGCAACACCGGGTCGTAAATATCGCCCCAGATTACGCGCTTGGCGTATTCCTCCGGAGCCATCTGGGTGGCATAATCGTGATAGCCTGGCAGACGTCCGCCGGCGATGATGCGCTTCAGGTTCATCGCCCGGCTGAGTTTGCGTCGTGCCTCGTAGAGATGGTGCCCGATGCCCTTGCCGCGATACGCCAGATCGACGCAGACCTCGGCGCCGTAAAGCGTGCGGCCCTTCATGTTGTGGGTGTCGAAATTGCCGTTGTTGGTGACGTAGGCCCAGGTATGGTGCAGGCTGTAGTCATCCAACAGAATTACCAGGGAGATGGAAATGCCGACCAACTGGCCGTCGAGTTCGGCAACAAACTGGCCTTGTGGAAAGATCGTCAACAGGCTTTCGAACTGCTGCCGGCTGAAGGCTGGAATGCTCCGGTATACGCGGCGTTGCAGATCGGCGGCAGCCTCGATGTCACGCCGCTCAAGATGGCGAATTATTGCGGTCATGCATTTTCCTTGGGGTCCGCCTGCCCGGGCGCAGCAAGACCGGCTGGGCGGTGGGGTGGAGAGATATTGTCGCTCATGACAGCAAATTATGGACAAAATTATGCGCGGATATGTTTAATTGTGCTCTTCATGGGGATAATGGCAGATTAAGACGACAATCTGCCTTCCTGAGGACACCCGCGAACCATGAAAACCTTGCTATCGATTCTCGCAATTTATGCAGCCACACTCGCCTGGGCAGGTGAATCCCCTGCCGCCACTCCTCCGGCACCCACCGTCGTCAAGGGCGAGGTTCTTGAGGTCAAAGACGTCGAGAGTTTTACCTACCTCCGACTCAAGACCAAAGATGGCGAAACCTGGGCTGCAGTTGGCAAGGCGCCCGTCCAGAAAGGTGCCAAAGTCACGATTGAAGATGTAACGGTGATGAACAACTTCGAGAGCAAGTCCCTGAAAAGGACCTTCCCGACAATTGTTTTCGGAAGCCTGGCAGGTGCCAATGCACAGGGCAGAAGCGATGCCATGGCGATGGTCCATTCCGGCAAAGCCAAAACAACGGATAGCGGGGATCCTCACGTTCCCAAGGCCGGTGGCGCGAATGCATTCACTGTTGCCGAAATCATCACGCAGGCTGCGGAACTCAAGGACAAGACGGTTCTCGTCGCCGGCAAGATCGTCAAGTACAACCCCGGCATCATGGGCAAGAACTGGATTCACCTGCGCGATGGCTCGGGCTCGGCAGCGGACGGCACCAACGACCTTCTCGTGACGACCATGAGTGAGGCGAAGGTCGGAGATGTTGTTACGGTAAATGGCCTGGTTCGTACCGACAAGGATTTCGGGGCAGGATATGCCTACAAGGTGCTTATCGAAGAGGCGACCTTGCGCTGAGCTAACTGGAGAAATGAGGCCATGGACATCTCCATGCCTGAAGGTTTCTTTACCGCGCTCGCCATCGGCCAGAGTACCCTGCCACCCGGCTACTGGATGCCCGAGATCTGGTTCAGCACTGAATGAAATCTTTTGTCGCCGATGACGGCGAACAAATCCACCTGCGCATCTCCGGCACCGGTTCGCCCCTGATTCTCCTCCATGGGTGGACTGCCAGCCATACCATCTGGAACCCGTTACTTGAAACGCTTCAGCAGCATCACCGTGCCTTCTGCCCGGATGCACGCGGCCACGGTGGCCATGCCCTGACCGTCACTCAGGCTCCTGACGTTGCGTGATTGGCCCGTGATGTTCTCAACTTGATGGGCCGTTACGGCCTGGATCTGGCAGCTATTGATGTCGACCTGGTGGAGGAGGTGATCCGGGACCAAGCCGAGTTTGGGGTGCTTTCCGGGGAATAATGAGGAATCGCACCGTCTATTGACGGGGCATCAAGCGATGGCTACTTCTGTTCAGTTGATGCTTGATCGCACTAGAGAGAGTGACATCTGGCTTGCTTCTTCGGCGGATTGCGCGCGCAGTGTGCGGTACTCGATGCGCATGTGAAAAACCAGCATCGCGGCAGAAATCAGCAGGACACCACTGAATCGACCAATGGCTTCGCCCGTGGTCAGGAGAGTCAGGACGCCACCTGCCGTATAGATGTAGGGCAGGGCGTTGTAAAGAAAGTCGCTTTTTGTCATTGAACTTACCCCCTCATGCAGTTCATCGAATATGATGAAATGGTATAGGTATCTGATGTAGTAAGCAATATAAATATGCAAACAGGTTGTCAGGAAAAAACGGCCACCTCTGCGGAAGAACATCGCACCCTGGCCGTAGCTGGTGTATGGGACAAAAACAGAAATAGCGCTTATGCAAAGAAAAAGGGTTTCCGGCGATTAACCGGAAACCCTTGGTATTACTGGTCGGGGCGGCGGGATTCGAACTCGCGACCCCTTGCACCCCATGCAAGTGCGCTACCAGGCTGCGCTACGCCCCGACATGCCGCGAATTATAGCAAAGCCTGCCCTGGCGCCGCGTCAGATCCGCAACAATTCGATGATGCTCGCAAGCTCCATGCGCAGGGACATTGCGCCGGCGGCGGCCTTCGCCGTCTC
>JAABQX010000062.1 GCA_011391215.1 Rhodocyclaceae bacterium | reverse complement strand
GGTAGCCCGTGGGGTGGCGGCGGTAACCCGTGGGGCGGTGGTGGTAGCCCGTGGGGTGGCGGCGGTAACCCGTGGGGCGGTGGTGGTAGCCCGTGGGGTGGCGGCGGTAACCCGTGGGGCGGTGGTGGTAGCCCGTGGGGTGGCGGCGGTAACCCGTGGGGCGGTGGTGGTAGCCCGTGGGGTGGCGGCGGTAACCCGTGGGGTGGCAACAACGGCGGCAGCGGGTTTGGGCCATTCAGTTGGTAAGAATATTAGCTAGTGGTAATATTCGTCCATTGCATGTTCTTTGATCTTCCGATTTTTCGCGAACTGAAAACATGATCACCGTCATTGGCAATCTCAAGGGGGGATCGGGCAAAAGCACGATCGCATTCAACCTGGCTATCTGGCTCGCCTGGCAGGAGTGCGACGTCAAGCTGCTCGACCTCGATCCGCAAAGAACCCTTTCAGACCTGGTCGGCGTGCGGGAAGAGGAGGAGTTTGCTCCACCGATCAAAATGCTGCCGCCGGATATGCATCTGGAAAATTTGCGCAAGGTCAGTGGCGAGGTCATCGTGGATGTGGGCGCGGCGAACATGGTCGGCATGTTTGCCGCCATCAGCCAGGCGCATCGCCTGCTCATACCGGTGGTACCTGGGCAGGCGGACGTCTGGTCGACGCAACGTTTCCTCAGCATGATCGCCAGTCACCGGCATCCGGAGTGCGAGGCCATGATGTTCCTCAACCGCACCGATCCATTGGGTGGTTCAAAGGAAACACGCGAGGCAGCAGAAGCGATATCCATGCTGACACCGGCGACCGCACTGCCTGCGCGACTGAGCCAACGGGTCTGGATTTGCCGGACCTTGAGCGAAGGGCTCGCCGTTTTCGAAATGGAGCCTCGCGACAAAGGGAGTCTCGAGTTCCTGAACTTGACTCAGGTGCTTTACCCGAATTTGCCTGTCAAGAAAACCTGGTAATAGGAGCTGCCCTACATGAATCAAATGCAACCCAAGGAGTCCGACACTTTGAGTGGAACGCGAAGAATCTGGTTGTTGTTGTTACTGCTTGTATTGATCGTGGTTCTGGTGACCTACGATCAGGGTTCCGCGCGGGTTTACGGTGAAAAAGCTTATGGTTATGGAGAAAAGGCTTACACCAGCGCCACCACGCTGACCGAGAAGGCAACCCGCTGGGCCAAGCAACTCTATGAATGTGGTCTCCCGGGTTGCAAAGGGGAAAAAACCACCGCGCCTGTCACAACAGCAAGCGTCACACCCAATCCACCCGCCGCTGCCGGACAAGAGAATACCCTGGCGACGACGCCTTCCACCGCACCTGACATCCCCGCCACTGGCAACGAACAGAAGAGCGAATGGGCAGCTGCCACCGCCTCGCCAGCAGTCTCTGCACAAGACAAATCAGCGCCTGAGGGGCAGGCCCAGTCCTCCGGCACGCCGTATCCGGCTTATCCGCCCTACTCGAGCTTTGGATCTGGCAGCTCCGCTGGCGGATCTTCCGCGCCGCCCAGTGAGGCAACAGCGCCAGTGGCTGCGCCCTCCGCAGCTGCATCTTCTGCGCCCATTGCTTCCGATGTATCTGCCACACCACCGACTGATACAGCGCAACAGCCTTATCTCAGGCCTGCCACACCACCTGCAGCCAGCGCGAATCCCCTGGCGAACCCGTCGCAGCCACCCCAGGGCTTGCTGCCTGCCCCCCGCGTCGTCAGGCCTGATCATCAACTGCAGAGCCAGGCACAAAAGCCAGTCGCTGGCGACGAAGCGCATGATGGACTTGCCCTGGCCAGAAAGTCGGCGCAAGCGGGACGGCTCGGCGAATCAGTTCATTACTATCTCCAGTACCTGACCACCCATCCGCACGATGTCAATGCCTATGGCGAACTCGGGAATGTTTACCTGAAGACCGGACGTTATCCGGAAGCGGCACAGAATTACTACGAGGCCGCCACGCGCCTGATCGATGCGGGACAAATGAATGCCGTTAATTCGCTGATGCCGATTATCCAGATGCATGAGCCAATGCTGGCCAATCTGCTTAACCAAAAAATAGCTCGAGCCTCGGAGGGTAGCCGCGGTCAGGCACGTTAAGCTTTTTCTATCCAATAATTAAGTTGGAAAAACCGTCATGACAGGCAACAAAGGACACATACCGCATCTGGAAGAAGGGGAGCTATATCCGAAGGAAGTGTACGATCCGCCGCCCAAGGGTGAGGTGCCGCATTACGTGCATTACATGGATCGCGCCGAAGCGGGTCTCCGGACAGTAAAAATGGTCGTTTTTGCCGGGATGACCGCATTTGTCATTTTGGCCATTTACGGCTATTACCTGATTTACCAACTGACCGACGACGCAGCGCAGATGACAGTCACCATGCAGAAAATGCAGGCCACCATGGAGCCGATGGGGCAGAACATGATGGTCATGACCCAGTCATTAATAAGCATGACCGAATCGGTCAACCGCATCCAGTACTCTACCGGTCACATGGATCGCAGTTTCTCCGGTCCGATGAACATGATGAACAATTTCATGCCCTTTGGCGGTGGCGGTCGCGACCGTGCCCGCTATCCGGCAACACCATTCGTTCCACCCGCATACACCGCACCACCGGCCAACGCATATTCGAGCCAAAACCAGCAACAATGAAGCTTGCCGGGCTGACTGCCGGCAAACAGAGGGAAAAACCATGCATACCAGATCACGTTTGATGCTGCCGCTGGCGCTCGGCTTGGCCTCTATCCAGGCCTGCACTGCCATGGATCATAAAACCTCCGACACCCAGCCGGCAGCTCAAACCGGGGTAAGTATTCCGGTTGCCGTTCCACCCAAAGCAGCAGCGCTTGCCCCAGCACCGACGGTTTCGGTACCAGCGGTATCAGCACCCGAAGTGTCATCCCAGGTCAAGGCCGGCAAGCCCCCCGTACTTGTCGATCACTACACCGTCATGCCGGATGACACGCTGACATACATCGCAGCGCAGCGGGAAGTGTATGGCGATGCCCGGTTATGGCCCCTGCTTTATCGCGCCAACGTCAATCAGATCGGACCGAATGGATTGATTTTCCCTAACCAGGTGTTGGTTGTGGATCGCAATCACACACCGGAAGAGATCAACGCGTTGCTCGGCAAACCGAACAAGCCGGCTGTTCCTGCACCCTTTGCAGCCAAGGCCGCGACGCCCCCACTCACAACGGTATCGGTATCTACCGCAGTAGCTGCGCCAGAAGCAGTTTCGCCCGCTGCGCCAGTTGTTGCCGCCGCACCAGCGGTACCTGCAGCACCTTCTACAACGGTTGCACCAGCGGCCACCAAGCCGTCGCAGCCAGCTGCTGCAGCCCCGGCAACCACAGTAGTTGCCGCTGAAAAACCTACTGCCGTCCCGGCACCTGGCAAACAGCCGGCCCCTCCTGCAACTGTCACCCGTCAAACCATCAAACCGTCCGATTACCTCAGGGGCGCGCGGGAAGCCTTTGCCGCAGGCGATTCGGCCTGGGCCATCTACTATTACTCAGTGTATCTGGAACAGAAGGTCACCGACATTGATGTCTGGGGCGAGTTGGGCAACGTCTATTACCTCGAGGGAGAATTTGACAAAGCCGCCAAGGCCTACTTCAATGTCGCCAACCTGCTGATCGACCGCGGCCAGACGTCGCGTGCCCTTGAGTTGATCCCGGTGATCGAGGAAGGTGATGCGGGACTGTCCGCAGCGATCTACCAGCGTCTGACTACCGTAAAACAGTAAGCGCCTCTGCTTGCGCAGCTTCTTCGTCACTGTCATTGTCGCGTGTTTTCTCGTCGGCCTGTCCTGGGCAGACGAAGCAATACAATCAGTGCAACGCGAGGACCGGCGCATCGCCACCATCCGCAAGCTGTGCGAGAAAAAGTCCTACGCAGAAGCCGAGCCGCTGGCACTAGCACTCGCCGGCGAGCTTGCAGACACGAATAAAGCCGGCGCCCCGGCAGCGCAGAATCGCAACCACTGGGCAGTGGCCGTCTGGCTGGGACGAATCTACCAGGCACAACGTCAGATTGTGCAGGCAGAAACTTGGTTCAAGCGGGCCGTGACGAGTGCCGAGGCGGTATTCGGCTCCGAACACGCCAATACATCACTCAGTGTTGATGAACTCGCCGGCTTCTACCAATCACAAGGTCGTCCGGTCGAAGCCGAGCCGCTCTATCAGCGCGCCATCACCATCCGCAGCAAGGAATACGGCGCGACGAACCCCAAGACCGCCGAAAGTATTGCGGGCCTGGCCAGGCTCTACAAATCGCAGGGGCGCTATGACGCCGCGCTCCCGCTCTACCGGCGTGCGTATGAACTGCGCCTCGGCGAACTGGGTAGCACGCATCCCGACACGCTTACCAGCATGACCGAACTAGCGGATCTGTTGCGTGCACACCGCCAGTACCCTGAAGCAGAGAAATTAATCCGCCGTGCCCTGGCACAACGCGAGACATCGCTGGGCCCCACGCACCCCGACACCCTCACCAGCCTGAGCGCACTGGCCGCCCTCTACCTCGAGACAAACCGCATTCCCGATGCCGAACGCATCCTCAAACGCATTCTGGCCACGCGGGAAACCTCCCTGGGGAAATCTCATTGGGAAACTCGGGCCAGCCTCAACGAATTGATCCGCTTTTATCTCGACCAGGGGCGGGAATCTGAAGCGCAACCCTATATGCAGCGCGCGCAGGAAGCGATTCGGGTAGAGTCTGCCAAAAGGAAGGCCGCAGCAGCAACACTTGCCCCGCCCCAGACCTTTTCCGCCAGTCCGCAGCAACAGAAATAAATTCCATAACCTCTCCCTCGAGCCAACCTTACCCACCGGAAAACCATGAACGCCAAACGTGCTGCCAAGCCAATCAAATCAGGCAAGACCACCAAGCTGTTCGTCCTCGATACCAACGTGCTGATGCATGACCCCACCAGCCTGTTCCGCTTCGAGGAGCATGACCTTTACGTACCGATGATGACCCTCGAGGAACTCGACGCCAACAAGAAGGGTATGTCGGAAGTGGCGCGCAACGCCCGTCAGGCCAGTCGTATGCTCGACGAAATCGTCAGTGGCAGCGAGGAGGCCATCAGACACGGCATCGAACTGGCCGGTCCGTCACATGACCAAGCCACCGGACGGCTGTTTTTGCAAACCGATGCCATCAACAGTGTATTGCCCGCATCGCTGCCGACCGCGCGTGCCGATAACCAGATCATCGCTGTGGCGATCTACCTGCATCAGTTGCAACCCGGACGCCCGGTGATCCTCGTCACCAAAGACATCAACATGCGCATCAAAGCCCGCGCACTGGGCCTTGATGCGCAGGATTACTTCAACGACAAGGTGCTGGAGGATACCGACCTCCTCTACACCGGCAGCATGGAGCTGCCGGCAAATTTCTGGGAAACCCACGGCAAGGGACTGGAGTCCTGGAAAAAAGACAGCCGCACCTACTACCGCATCAAGGGCCCGCTCTGTCCCGACCTGCTGGTCAATGAATTCGTCTGGCAGGAGGGCCCGCAACCTCTGCAGGCCTGGGTAAAAGTCGGTGCCGGCAAGACGGCGGAACTCGAAACCCTCATCGATTACAGCCACGCCAAGAATGCGGTGTGGGGCATCACGGCGCGCAACCGCGAACAAAGCTTCGCGCTCAACCTGCTGATGAACCCGGACATTGATTTTGTCACCCTGCTCGGCCAAGCCGGCACCGGCAAGACCTTGCTGACACTGGCTGCCGCACTGACGCAGACCCTCGAACTCAAGCGCTTCGCCGAAATCATCATCACCCGCGTTACCGTGCCGGTGGGCGAGGACATCGGTTTCCTGCCTGGTACCGAGGAGGAAAAGATGACGCCGTGGATGGGTGCGCTGGAAGACAACCTCGAGGTGCTCAACAAACCGGCCGAGGAAGGCGAGAAATCTGCCGGCGCCTATGTGGGCGACTGGGGGCGGGCAGCAACCATGGATCTGGTCAGGAGCCGCATCAAGGTGAAATCACTCAACTTCATGCGCGGCCGCACCTTCCTCAACAAATTCCTCATCATCGATGAAGCGCAGAATCTCACGCCCAAGCAGATGAAAACGTTGGTCACCCGCGCCGGCCCTGGCACCAAGGTGGTCTGTCTGGGCAACATCGCGCAGATCGACACACCCTACCTGACCGAGGGCAGTTCAGGCCTGACCTACGTGGTAGACCGCTTCAAGGGCTGGGCGCACGCAGGCCATATCACCCTGCAGCGCGGTGAGCGCTCGCGCCTCGCCGACCACGCTGCCGAGGTGCTCTAAGCCACGCCGTCCCGCCAGCGCCGACTTTTCTGATACATGGCTCAATAAGAGCCTGGCGCTGCGAAGTTTTCGAAACGGGTGTATTCGCCGAGGAAGGTCATCTTCACCATGCCCGTCGGTCCGTTACGGTGCTTGCCGATGATGACTTCGGCCACACCCTTTTCGGTGGTGTCCTGCTTGTAGTATTCCTCGCGATACATCATCAGGATGATGTCGGCGTCCTGCTCGATGGCGCCGGATTCACGCAGGTCACTCATCAGCGGACGCTTGTCGTTGCGCTCCTCGACTTTGCGCGACAGCTGTGACAGGGCAATGATCGGCACCTGCAGTTCCTTGGCCAGCGCCTTGATGGAACGTGAGATTTCGGAGATTTCCGTAGCGCGGTTTTCGTTGTCCCGGGTCGATGTCATCAGTTGCAGATAGTCGATGACGATCAGGCCGAGTTGGCCGCATTGACGATGCAGCCGCCGCGCCCGCGCACGCAGGTCAGAGGCATTGATGGCACCGGTTTCGTCGATGTGGATCGGCGCTTCGTGCAACTTGCCGAGCGCCATCGACATCTTTTCCCAATCCTCATCCGACAGCTTGCCAGTGCGAATCTTGGTCTGGTCGAGGCGACCCGCCGAAGACAGAAAACGCATCGCCAATTGCGGCCCCGACATTTCCAGGCTGAAGATCGCCACCGGCTTGCGCAATTCCATGCCGACATGCTCGGCGATATTGAGCGCAAAGGCGGTCTTGCCCATCGACGGCCGGCCGGCGACGACGATCATGTCGCCCGGTTGCAGGCCTGAAGTCATGCGGTCGAGGTCGTGAAAACCGGTCGCCAGACCAGTAATGTCGGAAGGATTCTCGCGGTTGTAAAGCACCTCGATACGCTCGACCACGTCACCCAGCAGCGGCGTGATCGCCTTGAAACCCTGCATGTTGCGATTGCCGGCCTCGGCGATCTCGAAGACCTTCTGCTCCGCGATATCGAGCAATTGCTTGACGTCGCGACCTGCAGGATTGAGCGCGGAACCGGCAATTTCATCGCCGACCGTCACCAGTTTTCGCAGCACTGCCCGTTCATGCACGATCTCGGCATAGCGGCGAATATTGGCCGCCGAGGGCGTCGCGTTGGCGATTTCGCCCAGATAGGCAAGGCCGCCGGTTTGCTCGACCTGGTTGGATCGCTCGATGGACTCGAACACGGTCACCACGTCAGCCGGACGGGCAGTATCGATCAGCTTGCGGATGTGCGCGAAGATGCGACGGTGATCGTCGCGATAGAAATCCGCCTCGTTGACGATATCGGCAATGCGCTCCCAGGCATTGTTGTCGAGCAACAGGCCGCCGAGCAGTGACTGCTCTGCTTCAATGGAATGCGGCGGCAGCTTGAGCGCGGCCACCTGGGCATCCGGTTGAACGAAGGGTTGTGCGTAGGCTTGCGCCAGGGCCATCATGTTCTCCTCACAGCAGGTTCGGCCAAGCGCATGAGTCTACTCGTCGAACCCGCCGCTGGGGAGTGAACAACCTGTGGAAATGCGGTGGATAGCTTGTGGATAGGCTGTGCAAATCTCGCCAAGCCACATTTGTCGCCAGTAAACGCAGAAGGGTCGCCGGTTGGCGACCCTTCTGCCAAGCTGGAACGGCGAGCTTACTGCTCGCCGACCACCACGACGGTTACGCTGGCCACGACATCGGCATGGGGCGAAACTTCAATCACGAACTCGCCGATGGTCTTCAGCAAGTCCGGCAAGCGCACGGCGCTCTTGTCGATTTCGACACCTTGCGCGGTGATTGCTTCGGCCACATCGGCCGGGCTGACCGAGCCGAACAGGCGGCCATCGACACCGGCCTTGCGACTGATCTCGACCTTCAGGCCTTCGAGCTTGGCAGCCTTGGCTTGCGCGGCGGCCAGTTTCTCGGCGGCGATGCGCTCCAGTTCGGCACGGCGCGCCTCGAACACTTTCATGTTCTCGGCGGTAGCGCGCTTGGCGAAGCCATGGGGGATCAGATAATTGCGGGCATAACCTTCCTTGACCTTGACGACGTCGCCGAGACCACCGAGGTTCACCACTTTGTCCATCAGAATCACTTGCATGGTTTTCCTCCTCGTTACTGGTGCAGGTCGGTGTAGGGCATGAGCGCCAGGAAACGGGCACGCTTGATCGCGGTCGACAACTGGCGCTGGAAGCGGGTCTTGGTGCCGGTGATGCGCGCAGGCATCACTTTGCCATTTTCGCTGACGAAATCTTTCAGCAGTTCGACGTCCTTGTAATCGACCTGCTCGATCTTCTCGGCAGAGAAGCGGCAGAACTTGCGACGCTTGAACATGTTGCGATTCTTGTTGCGATCATCTTTCTTTTTACCGGGCTTGAAAGCCATTTCAAAATCCTTTTCTCATATTTTTTCTGCAAATTCGATCATGGTCACATGCAGCACGGGGGCTTTCTGCTTGAGGCTGCGTGCAGCGAGAAAACCGCCTACAACGAGTCCCATACCGGGTGACGCTTCCTTGAGCAACAGAGCTGGCGGACCGACAGCCACACAGGCAAGCTCGCATTCGACACGGCGCGGGTTTGCGGCTTCAATCTGCTCCGAGGCATGGGCAATCCGGAACTCGATGACCGGAACACCTGCCGGGGTATAACGCAGAAAACCGCGCTCCTGCAACTGCCCTGCAAGCTCGGTGCGATTGGACGACAAACTCGTCGCAACGGCACACTCAGCTTCAGGCCTCAGCGGCAGCCGCAACCTCCTCGACGGGCTTGGCTTCATCGCGCGATGTCAGCGAGCGCGACTTCTCTTCCTTCATCATGGGGGAAGGCGTAGTTTCCGCCTTGTCCGTCTTGATGGTGAGATGACGCAGCACGGCATCATTGAACTTGAAGGCATTTTCCAATTCGGCCAAAGTCTCGCCATCGCATTCGATATTCATCAGCACGTAATGCGCCTTATGAACCTTCTGGATCGGGTAAGCCAGCTGGCGACGGCCCCAATCTTCGAGTCGATGGATCGATCCGGTGCGGCCAGTGACGAGGGTTTTGTAACGCTCGATCATGGCCGGCACCTGGTCGGATTGGTCCGGGTGGACGATGAAAACGATTTCGTAATGTCGCATGTACGCTCCTTCTGAGTCAGGTTGAGCCCCCCCGCATGCGGTTTCGGGTGGAGCAAGGATGGAAGGGGCATGATTCTATAGGGAACAATCTGAAATTTCAAGGAAAACTGATCGGATGAAATTTATCTTATCCCGATTTTTTCCGCGTCATCCTCGCCGATAATGCGCCGATGATTTCATCACCGATGATCACTTCACCCCTCCCCGATCTCGATGCGTGGGTTGCCTTTTTCAGCGAGGCTGATCTCCCTGTGTTGCGCCATACTGCGCAGCAGTTGACCGAATTGCACGCCAACGCGAACAAATCGAATGCCCGCGTAATCTCATCGGTAATCCTGCACGACCCGATGATGACCCTGCGCGTGCTCGCTTATATTGAGGCCAAGCGCAACAAGAGCCGCAATACCGACATCACCACGATCGAGCGCGCACTGATGATGATCGGCATGGAACCGTTCTTCCGTGACTTCCAGAACCTGCCGCTGATCGAAGATCAACTCAAGGCACACCCCCGAGCCATGCTCGGTCTGCTCAAGGTCATCAATCGCGCCCGCAAGGCTACGCTCTGGGCGCGCGACTGGGCAATCTATCGGCACGACCTGGACGTCGATGAAATCATGGTTGCTACCCTTCTCTACGACGCGGCAGAAATCCTCATGTGGAGTTTCGCCCCGCAACTCGCCCTGCATGTCAGTGAACAGCAGAAAGCCGACCGCACGCTGCGTTCGATGACTGTCCAAACCGAAGTTTTCAATATTTCACTGTATCAACTCAAGCTCGCCCTGGCACAGGTCTGGCATCTGCCCGAATTACTCACCATGCTGATGAATCAGGACAACGCAAATCACCCACGCGTGAAGAATGTCAAACTTGCCGTTGATCTGGCGCGGCATTCAGCAAATGGTTGGGACGATGCCGCCCTGCCTGACGACTACAAAGCCATCGGCGAGTTGTTGCACCTCAGCGAAGAAGCGGTGATGCGCAGACTCGGACTGGACATCGAGCCAAGGGTTCGCTAACCAAGCCCAACGGCACGATCCGCTGCCGTTTTTTCAGTAGGCTCATCTCGCATCACTTGCTACACCCGACAGAGTAATCGTTAGAATGCGCATTCTGCCCCCATAGCTCAGTGGATAGAGCACATTCCTCCTAAGAATGGGGTCGCACGTTCGATTCGTGCTGGGGGCGCCACACAGTACTCATGGAAACCACGCACGAGGTAACCTTGGTAGAGGATCTGGCGCTGGCCAGGGCGGACTTGCGCGACATGCAGCGCACGGTTATCGCCTTGCGCAGCGAACTTGAACATGCCGAAATACAACGCCATGCCGAAACTCAGCAGGCAATCCAGGCTAGTGCAGCCGAACTCACCCAGTTGAAAACTACGGTCGGCACGTTACGGGTGGAACTGGAGCATGCCCGCATCGAGCGTGACCGTCTTCTGCAACAGGAGCGCGCGGCCAGCCATAATGAGCTGCAGATGCTCCAGCAGGCTGCGTGACGAACTCGAGCACGTGCGAGTAGAAAAGGACAACGCGGTGCGCGACGCAATCACTGCGTAACAAAGTGAAATTGCCCAGCTGCGCCAGACCGTGTACTCATTGCGCGAAGCCTTTGAACTCGCGCAAATCGACAAGAAAAATGCCGTACATCAGGAGCGCCGACTTTTTAACGATGAAACTGCCCAGTTGCATTCCACCATCCAGGTGCTGCGCGAGCAGCTCGACAAACACTGACATACCGCGTGAACTCCATGGAAGCCAGTTGCCGACCACGGCCCCCTCTTGTTTGCCGTAGAGGCATTTGATTTTGGCGTCAAGATCCAGAATCCATGGCGTGGTCAGCAGCGGCTGCGTGGTCTTGCCCAGGTGGCGATCCAGCCATTCATTGCCAGCCACTTCGTCGAGCTTCTTGAGTGCGCGTCGTGCCGCATCTTCCGAGACCAGTTGTTTGACGCTCAGTAGTTCAGGGTGAATGCCATCCTGGCGGATGGCGGTGATGTGCGCATAGCGGTGGTGTCCGGCCAAGATCG
>JAABQX010000061.1 GCA_011391215.1 Rhodocyclaceae bacterium | reverse complement strand
AAAAGTCCGATCGGTAGAAGTATCCAGCGCAGCATAAATTGAGATGGGGAAAGGTGTGAGAGGGCGCGCTTGATCGGCGACTACGGATTATAGTTCCACTTGAAACAGGATGCTTTTGTCCGGTGGGCGGGTTCCGATTTCCTTCACAAGGAATTCGACACACCGGCAGATTGCTGGGGTATATTTTTGCCACCGGCAATACCGGACACTCAATATAACCAATACCAATTCAAGGAGAGTATGGATGAATGCACTCAAGAAGTTGATGTTCGCTGTGGCCGGTTTCGGCCTGATGGCTTCCGGCCAGGTCGCCATGGCGCAGGAAACCCCTACCGCCGCGCCTGCCGGCGTGCATCTGGTCGAGGCAGCGGCTGTTCAGGCGCTGCAGGCCAAGGGCGCCCTTGTCGTCGATACGCGCCGCGCCAGCGAATATGCCGAAGGTACGATCAAGGGGGCAATCAATGCACCTTACGATCCCGAAAAAAGTGCCAAGGACGCTGCTTTTGATCCCGCCCAGGACAAGTTCGACCTGTCCAAGTTTACCGACAAGAACAAGGATATTGTGACCTTCTGCAACTCCGGCGCCTGCTGGAAGTCCTACAAGGCGGCCGTGGTACTGGCCAAGAACGGCTTCAAGAACGTGCATTGGTACCGCAACGGCTTCCCGGACTGGAAGAGCAAGAAATTGCCAAGCGAATAAGTGCGCCAATCCTGATCCGTTTTCATAAATAAGCTGGCCGGTTGCAGGCGGAAATTATTGCCTCGGGCTGGCTGTTTGCCTGATTAACCTTACCTAACTACCCTAACGGAGCCCAAAAATAATGAACCTGCCAGTCAAAGCCCTTTCCCTGTCTGTTGCTGCTGCCGTCCTGATGATGGGTTGCGGCAAGGAAGCCCCGCCGCCGCCGCCCTCGGTAGTGCAGGCGCCACCCCCGCCTCCGCAGCCCGTCACGGTCAATATCGGCCATGTCGGCCCGCTCACCGGCGGTATCGCACACCTGGGCAAGGACAACGAAAACGGTGCGCGCCTGGCGCTCGACGAAGCCAATGCGGCGGGCATCAAACTCGAAGGCAAGCCGGTCAAGTTCGAGTTGATCGCCGAGGATGATCAGTCCGACCCGAAAGTCGGCAACACCGTGGCGCAAAAACTGGTTGATGCCAAAGTCGCCGGCGTGGTCGGTCACCTGAATTCCGGCACCACCATCCCCGCCTCGGCGATTTACAACGGCGCCGGCATCCCGATGATCTCCGGCTCGGCCACCAACCCGGCGCTCACTGAGCAGGGCTTCAAGGGCGTGTTCCGCACCGTCGGCCGCGACGACCAGCAAGGTCCCGCTGTTGCCAATTATCTGGTGGCGAACAGCAAGCCGAAAACTGCCGCCATCATCGACGATGCCACTGCCTATGGCGAGGGTCTCGCCAACGAGGTCGAGAAGGCGCTCAAGGCCGCCGGCGTCAAGGTGGTGACGCACGAAAAAGGCACCGACAAGACAGTCGACTGGAAGGCTGTGTTGACCAAGGTCAAGGGCAAGAAACCTGACGTCGTGTTCTATGGTGGCATGGATGCGACCGGCGGCCCGCTGCTCAAGCAGGCGCGCGAACTGAAGATCGCCTCGGTATTTGCTTTCGGCGATGGCGCCTGTACCGACAAGATGGCCGAACTCGCCGGCGCGTCGGCCGAGGGCTTGGTCTGCTCACAGGCCGGCATCCCCGTGCAGGCGGCAGGCAAGAAGTTCCTCGAAGGCTACAAGGCGAAGTTCAACATGGAGCCGATTCTCTACTCGCCCTTCACCTATGACAGTACCAAGTTGCTGATTGCCGCC
Source organism: Rhodocyclaceae bacterium (assembly GCA_011391215.1). Classification (GTDB taxonomy): domain Bacteria; phylum Pseudomonadota; class Gammaproteobacteria; order Burkholderiales; family Rhodocyclaceae; genus Sulfuricystis. The sequence continues at coordinate 10,316 of JAABQX010000061.1, read as the reverse complement.
ATGCAAAAGGCCGACTCTGCCGATCCGGCCAAGTATCTGCCGGCGCTGCAGGCCATCGACTACAACGGTGCCAGCGGCAACATCCAGTTTGACGAGAAGGGCGACCGCAAGGATGCCGAAATGACGATTTTCACCTTGAAGGAAGGCAAGATCACGCCGATCTCGATCATCAAGAGCGGCAAGTCGTTGACGCTGGACGAGTACGCCGCACTGGGCGTACCGGCCCCTGCGCCAGCAGTTGCAGCGGCAGCTGAACCTGCCAAGCCCGCTGAAGCGCCTGCAGCAGCACCTGCAGCACCGGCCCCGAAGTAAGCCTCTCTCTTAGCATCACGGTAACAAGACAGCGGCACCTGAGGGTGCCGCTGTCGTTTCCACTTTAACCTTCAGGTAACATCGCGCCCCGTGGATATCTTCCTGCAACAAATCATCAACGGCCTGACCACGGGCAGCGTCTATGCTATCGTCGCGCTGGGTTACACGATGGTCTATGGCGTCATCCAGTTGATCAACTTCGCGCACGGCGAGGTCGTGATGATCGGTGCCATGGTCGCCTTCACCGTGATTACCGCGTTGGTCGGCGCCGGCCTGCCCTTGCCGCCGATCGTGCTGGTGTTTGCCGGCGTACTGACGGCGGTCCCGGTCTGTATGGCCATCGGCTACCTGCTCGAACGCGTCGCCTACCGGCCACTGCGCCATGCGCCACGGCTGGCGCCGCTGATCACCGCCATCGGCATGTCGATCATCCTGCAACACCTGGCCCTGCTGATCTGGGGCCGCGATCCGCGCGCTTTTCCCCAAATCATGGAGGTCACGAGTTTCAACCTCGGCGGCGCGGCCATCAGCAGTGTGCAGATCGTCATCATCCTGCTTTCCGTCGTCATGATGGGCGTGCTCACCTGGTTCGTCTATCGCACACGCTTCGGCATCGCCATCCGCGCCAGTGCCGAGGATGTGCGCGTTGCCGCCCTGATGGGGGTCGATGCCAATCGTGTCATCGCCGCCACCTTCATCATCGGTGCGGCGATGGGCGCCGTGGCCGGAGTGATGTACGGCACGTATTACGGTATCGCTCATTACACGATGGGTTTCACCCTTGGTCTGAAGGCCTTTTCGGCCGCCGTACTGGGGGGCATTGGCAATCTCGCCGGTGCGATGCTCGGCGGTATCCTGCTGGGACTTGTCGAGGCGCTGGGTGCCGGCTATATCGGCGACCTGACCGACCTCTGCCAGTGGCCAGTCTTCGGTGGCCTGCTCGCGGAACGTTGTGAAGCGGATGGCCATGTGATTCTCCTGGGCAGCAACTATCAGGACGTATTCGCCTTTCTGGTGCTGATCCTGGTGCTCGTATTCCGGCCCTCGGGTTTGCTGGGCGAACGTGTGGCTGAAAGAGCATGACCGACCTGCGCAAATATGCGGGCATGGCACTGATCGCCCTGGCTCTGCTGGCGCTGCCTCTGGTACTGACGAGCATGGGCACCGCCTGGGTGCGCATCACCAACCTGGCCATCCTGTTTGTCTTTCTGTCCCTGGGACTCAACATCGTGGTGGGCATGGCCGGCCTGCTCGATCTCGGCTACATCGCGTTTTATGCCGTCGGCGCCTATGTGTATGCCCTGTTGGCCTCGCCGCATTTCGGCCTGCATCTGCCGTTCTGGGTGATCCTGCCGATCGGCGCGTTGCTGGCTGGCCTCGCGGGCGCCGTGCTGGGAGCGCCGACTTTACGGCTGCGTGGTGATTACCTGGCCATCGTCACGCTCGGCTTTGGCGAAATCGTGCGTATCCTCATGAACAACCTGTCGGCGCCGTTCAACATCACCAATGGACCGAAAGGCATTACGCGCATCGACGGGCTGAACGTTGCCGGGATGAGCTTTAACAGCACCGACACACTGTTCGGCATCTCCTTTACCGGCCCGGCGAAGTATTACTACATTCTGTTGCTGCTTCTGCTATGCGTCATTGCCGTCAATCTGCGTCTGCAGAAGTCGCGTATCGGTCGCGCCTGGGTCGCCATTCGCGAGGACGAGCTGGCCGCCAAATCGGCTGGTATCAATACGCGCAACGTCAAACTGCTCGCCTTTGCGATGGGCGCCAGCTTCGGCGGCATCGCCGGCGGCATGTTCGCCGCCATGCAGGGTTTTGTCAGCCCGGAAAGTTTCATCCTGCAGGAATCTGTAATGGTGCTGGCGATGGTGGTGCTCGGCGGTATGGGCAATGTCTGGGGAGTGATCGCCGGTGCGCTGCTGCTCTCCTTCGTCCCCGAATTCCTGCGCTACACCGTCGAGCCGGCGCAAAAAATGTTGTTCGGCCGCCTGCTGGTCGAACCCGAAGTATTGCGCATGCTGATCTTCGGCGTGGCGTTAGTGCTGACGATGCGTTTCCGTCCTGCGGGGCTGTGGCCCGAGGCCAGGCACCGGCGTGAGTTCGGAGAAAAGCGGGCGTGAGCGTTCTTCTCGAAGCACTTAGCGTCGGCAAGCGGTTTGGTGGCGTACAGGCGCTGAAGGATGTATCGCTGACTATTCGCGCGCAGGAAATCTATGGCCTGATCGGCCCCAACGGCGCCGGCAAGACCACCTTCTTCAATGTCCTGACAGGCCTGTACACCCGCGACAGTGGTGACGTTCTGCTGGCTGGTGCTCCGCTGCCGCTCGGCAGCCCGCATCTCGTCGCGCGCGCCGGCATCGCGCGTACCTTCCAGAATATCCGCCTGTTCGGCAACATGACCGCGCTGGAAAACGTCATGGTCGGCCGCCATGTGCGCACCAGAATCGGCATGTTCGGGGCGATCTTGCGCACCCGCTCCCAGCGCGAGGAAGAAGCGGCAATTCGTCGCCGCGCGGAGGAGCTGTTGCATTACGTCGGTATCGCCCACCGTGCCAACGACCTGGCACGTCACCTGGCTTACGGCGATCAGCGCCGGCTGGAAATCGCCCGTGCGCTCGCCACTGAACCGAAGCTGCTGGCGCTCGACGAACCCGCCGCCGGCATGAACGCCACCGAAACCGGTGCCCTGCGCCAGTTGATCCTGGGGCTGCGTGCTGATGGCCTCACGGTGTTGCTGATTGAGCACGATGTTAAGCTGGTGATGGGTCTGTGCGATCGCGTCGCCGTGCTCGACTACGGCGAAAAGATCGCCGAGGATGTGCCTGAAGTGGTGCAAAAGGATGCGAAAGTGATTGAGGCTTACTTAGGGGGCAATGTTGGCGACAGCTCTACTTGAAGCGCTCAATCTTGAAGTGCACTACGGCGGTATCGCCGCCGTCAAGGGTATCTCCTTTGCTGTCGAGGAAGGTGAGCTGGTCTGCCTGATCGGCGCGAATGGCGCTGGCAAGACTTCGACGCTGAAGGCGCTGGCTCGCATGATCCCGGCGCAAGGCGAGATTCATTATCGCAATGCACGCCTCGACCGCCTGCCCAGTCATGATCTGATCCGCCACGGTCTGGCGCTGGTGCCCGAAGGGCGCGGCATCTTCGCGCGGCTCACTGTCACTGAAAATCTCGCGATGGGCGCTTATCATCGTAATGACAAAGCGGAGATCGCCCTGGATTTACAGCACATCTATGAAATGCTGCCGCGCCTCAAGGAACGCGCCGCACAGGTCGCCGGCACCCTGTCGGGCGGCGAACAGCAGATGCTCGCCATCGGCCGCGCCCTGATGGGACGCCCGCAGTTGCTGCTACTGGATGAACCATCGATGGGACTGGCGCCGCTGATGGTCGAAAAAGTTTTCGAGGTGATCCGTACGGTGGCCGCGCAGGGCGTAACGATTTTTCTGGTCGAGCAGAACGCGCGGCTTGCCTTGCAGACTTGTTCGCGCGGCTATGTGATGGAAAGCGGCCTCATCACGCTGGCCGACAGCGCGGCCAACCTGCTGGCCGACCCGCGCGTGCGGACCGCCTATCTGGGCGAATGAGTGGGCGAATAACGCCGTCCCGCCAGCGCCGACTTTTGAGAAAACGTAGGGCCGCCCCAAGTTTTCTTGCCCCTTGAGGGGAGAACCGAGCGAAGTGAGGTTTTCGGGGTGGACTTACTTTGGAGCGTAGGAAAATACGTCGGCGAAGAACTCGTCTTTCGGCAGTCCCTTCGCCGTAAAGTCTTTCAACGCTGCTTCGCACATCACCGGGGCACCGCAGACATAGGCCTGGTAAGTTGAAAGATCGGGATGATCGGCCAACACAGCCTCGTGCACCAGGCCAGTACGGCCGGTCCAGTTGTCAGTGGCAGCCGGTTCGGACAGCACGGGGGTGAAGGCAATGCCATGCTGCGCCGCCCACTCTTCAGCAAGCTTGTTCATGTAGAGGCCAGCGCGATCCTTCGCCCCCCAGTAGAACTTCATGGGACGCTGGATGCCGATGTGCAGGGCATGCTCGATCAGACCCTTGATCGGTGCGAAACCGGTGCCGCCGGCGACGAGGATGATTGGCTTGGTGGAGTCCTCGCGCAGAAAGAAGCTGCCCAGCGGGCCTTCGATGCGCATGATGTCCTTTTCCTTCATGCCGGTAAAAACATGCTCGGTAAAGTTACCGCCGGGAATGCGGCGAACATGGATTTCGAGCAGTTCGTCGGCGTGGGGGGCGCTAGCGAGGGAAAAGGCGCGACGCTTGTCGTCCTTCAGCAAAAACTCGATGTATTGGCCGGCAAGGAATTGCAGCCGCTCATTGGCCGGCAGTTTGAGGCTGATGACCATCACGTCGTCGGCGACGCGCGCCAGTTTCTGGATGCGGCAGGGCAGAATCTTGACCGGAATGTCGCGTGCGGCGCCGACTTCCCGTACTTCGAGCGTCAGGTCGGAGAGTGGCTTGGCACAGCAGAACAGCGCCATGCCGGCGGCGCGCTCCTCGGGGGTGAGCGCATGATCCTGCACCCCGCCGTAGTCGACTGCGCCTTCCAGCACTTTGCCTTTGCAAGAGCCGCAGGCGCCGTTTTTGCATCCATAGGGGAGATTGAAGCCGGCATCGAGGGCGGCTTCGAGAACGGTTCCATCGGCGGCTACGCTAAAAGTGTGGCCGCTGGGCTGGAGGGTGACTTGGTAGGCCATGCGATAATTGTCCAATGAAAAACGCTTCGAGTAGGTTGCCGAGGAGGCTGCTGATTGTCGGTTGCGGCGATGTCGTGCGCCGCGCGTTGCCTGCCTTGACGCGCCGCTGGCGGATCTATGCACTGGTGCGCGCTTTCGACCCGTCGCTACGTTTGATGGGGGTCACCCAGATTCGCGGCGATCTTGACCAGCCTGCCACCCTACGTCGTTTGACCGGCTTGGCGCACGCCGTTCTGCACAGCGCGCCGCCGCCGGGTAACGGGCAAGGTGACCCGCGCACGCAACGCCTGTTGGCTGCGCTGACAAGCGGCGCAAGTCTACCACGCCGCCTGATCTACATCAGCACGACCGGGGTGTATGGCGACTGTGCCGGCGCGGCCGTGCCGGAAACCCGGCCGCCCGCCGCTGCGACAGCGCGCGGCCAACGCCGCGTCGCCGCCGAGCGCTTGTTGCGCCAATGGGGCTGTCGCGGTGCCACCCGTGTGTCCATCCTGCGCGCGCCGGGCATTTACGCCACCGACCGTCTGCCGCTCGAGCGCATCCGGCGTGGGGATCCGGTGCTGGTCGCCGCCGAGGATGTCTACACTAATCACATCCACGCCGAGGATCTTGCCAATGCTTGTGTCGTGGCGCTGGAACGCGGCGGCGCCAACCGCGCCTACAATATTTCCGATGACTCGGATCTGCCGATGGGCGCATGGTTCGATCGCCTCGCCGATGCTTTCGATCTGCCGCGTCCGCCACGGGCAACACGTGCCGAAGTAAAAACCCGCCTGTCGCCGATGCTGCTGTCTTTCATGGGCGAGTCGCGACGACTTGAAAATGCGCGCATGAAACGTGAACTCAAATTGCGGCTGCACTATCCGACGGTCGACGCCGGCATCGCCGCCGCCCTGCATCAAATCTAACAACACAGGAACCCCCGATGCTCTGGTTAAAAACTTTCCATATCTTTTTTGTCGTCAGCTGGTTCGCCGGCTTGTTCTATTTGCCGCGCCTCTACGTGAACCTGGCGATGGTGCCGGCCGACGGTGTCGCGGAGCGCGAGCGCCTGTTGCTGATGTCGCGCAAGCTCTACAAGTTCGTAACGCCTATCGGTGTGCTCGCGGTGATTACGGGACTATGGCTGTGGTTTGGCTTTGGATTCGCGGGCGGCTGGCTGCATGCCAAAACCACGCTGGTGGCCGGACTGGTCGGCTATCATCTTTACTGCGGCAAGTTGCTCAAGACTTTTGTCGTTGGCCAGAATCAGCGCTCCCATGTCTGGTATCGCTTCTTCAACGAAGTGCCGGTGCTGGTATTGCTGGCCGTCTGCATCCTTGTTGTGGTGAAGCCGTTTTGACCAGCACCACCGATCCTGAGCCGTCCCGCCAGCGCCGATTTTCCCGCCAGCCCGGAGTAGCACGCGCGACCGGGGGTGAGATGTCGGGCAGCGGCCGGGGTGAGATGTTTTTCGCCACCTGCCCGCGCGGACTCGAGGCCTTGCTGGCTGAGGATATCGCGGCGGCCGGCGGCCAGCAGGTGGCGGTGACGCCCGGCGGGGCCGGGTTTAGCGGCACCTGGGAAGCCGGTTACCGGATGAATCTCGAGTCGCGCATCGCCACGCGAGTGTTGTGGCGGGTCGCCAGCGCGGATTACCGCAACGAGGCGGATATCTACAAGCTGGCGTATGACGTGGCGTGGCCGAAGTTCTTCGCGGTGGAGCGCAGCATCCGCGTTTATGTCACCGCCGTGCGTGCGCCGTTCAAGAGCATCGAGTTCATTACGCTGAAAGTGAAGGATGCGGTGTGCGATCGCTTCCGCGCCGACGGCGGTAAACGCCCCGATGTGAATACCGCCGCGCCGGATATCCGCATCCACCTATTTGTGACCGAAAAAACCGCGACGCTCTATCTCGACACCTCGGGCGAACCGCTCTGGCTGCGCGGCCAGAAGATCGCCAAGGTCGCCGCGCCGCTCAAGGAAAACCTCGCCGCCGGTTTACTACGGCTGGCCGGGTGGACGCCCGACCAGCCCCTGCTTGACCCGATGTGCGGCTCGGGTACGTTGCTGCTCGAAGCTGCGGGCATGGCGCTCGGCGACGCGCCGGGGCTGGCGCGCGACATGAAGGATTTCGGCTTTACGCGGCTCATCAATTACCAGCCATCTCTCTGGCGCAGGTTGTGCATCGAAGTGGCCGAACGGCGCGTACCCGCGCCGTCGCGCCTGCCGATCTGGGGTAGCGATATTGATGATGATGCCGTGGCGCGCACCGCGCAAAACCTCGCCCATGCAGGACTCGATGACCTGATCGAAGTGCGCCGCGCCGACATTTTGGAGATTTCACCACCAGCAGGAGAGGGTATCCTGATTGCTAACCCGCCTTATGGCGAGCGATTGGGTGAGGCGGCAGAATTGATGGCCTTCTATCCCCGGCTGGGTGATGCGCTGAAACGGAATTTTGCCGGTTGGCATTGCTGGTTTTTATCGGCAGATTTGAATATGCCGAAGCTCATCGGACTCAAGCCGAAACGAAAATTCCCGCTCTTCAATGGCCCCCTGGAGTGCCGCCTGTATGGTTTTCCGATGGTCAGCGGCAGCGCCCGCGAGAAAGATACTTAGACCGGCGTCTTGAAGAGGTAGGGCGAAATAAGTTTGTACGTGATTGCCAGAAAGATCAGAAAGATCACGGCCTTGCTCGTCAGCAGCGTGAAAATCATCTGACCGAAAGAGCTCGCCGCATTACCGCTTTCTTTTTTGGTGCGCGCAACAGATGCCGGCCTTGCCACTTGCGCGCTACCACGATCAGTGCGGCCACCTCCACCGGCCAGGGGATTTTCGGAGTTGATGTCGACCTGATCTAGCTTCTGAAGGGCATCCCGCAGGGAAATCTTGAGCTTTCTGGCCAGATCAATGGCTTGAATAAACTTGTTGAATTCGGCAAGGTAAAGCAGTTCCTGTGTCACCTGAACGGGAAACCCCTGGCGCTGGCCATCGCGAGAATCCATCAGTAACTTGTTGATGTAGGCGTCGAGTTCCGGGCTTCCCCACAAGACGCAAATTTTTTTCTGGATATGACCGATACGCTCAATAGCGCAGGCTTCGGAACCAAGGGCGGAAGTATTCATGTTCTTAAAGAGGGGGCAAGGTCAAACATTATCAATGTGGGGCCGGCCTTGTTGCAGATCGAACACGGAATAACCGCGATCGTGCTGGTCTATTTTTTGATAAGCCTCATCGAGAGAAATACTGAGCGTGCCGGCCAAATCGATAGCGCGTACCCGCTTGTTGAGCTCTTGTAAAAAAAGCATTTCGGAGCAAACATCAACAGGCAGTCCTTGGCGTGCACCGTCACGCGTGTCCAGGAGGACCTCGTTCAGATAAGTGTCAAGCTGATCCTTGGCCCACATCATGCAGATTTTCTGCTGCAAATGGTTGATGCGTTCCACAGCGCTGGCTTCGGGAGGGAGATTGGTAGAGATGATGTCAGGCACCAGTCAGCGGGTTAGACGATGTCGAGATGCTGGATGCCGCCATGCAGATCTTTATCGGCGGTTTCTTTGCCGTGCAACTTGATCATCAGGCGCACCTCGTTCATCGAGTCGGCAAAGCGCAGGGCGTCCTCGTAGCTGATCTTGTCGGCCTCGTAGAGATCGAAGAGGGCCTGGTCGAAGGTCTGCATCCCCAGTTCGCGCGACTTCTTCATGATTTCCTTGATGCCATGCACCTCGCCTTTGCCGATCAGGTCGGAAATCAGCGGGGAGTTGAGCAGGATCTCGATGGCGGCGGCGCGGCCCTTGCTGGCTTTCAGAGGGATGAGGCGTTGGGAGATCACCGCCTTGAGGTTGAGCGAGAGATCCATGAGGATTTGCGGGCGGCGCTCCTCGGAGAAGAAGTTGATGATGCGATCCATCGCCTGGTTGGAGTTGTTGGCGTGCAGGGTGCCCATGCACAGGTGGCCGGTCTCGGCGAAGGCAATGGCGTTCTCCATGGTTTCCGGGTCGCGGATTTCGCCGATGAGGATGACGTCCGGCGCCTGACGCAAGGTGTTCTTTAGTGCAGCTCCCCAAGAATCGGTATCAACTCCGACCTCGCGCTGGGTGATCACGCAATTCTTGTGCTCATGCACATATTCAACAGGATCCTCAATGGTGATGATGTGGCCATAGCTGTTTTCATTGCGGTAGCCGATCATCGCTGCGAGGGAAGTCGATTTGCCCGAACCGGTGCCGCCGACGAACAATACCAGACCGCGCTTGGTCATTGCCACGTCCTTGAGTACCGGCGGCAGACCCAGATCCTCAATTTTCGGGATCGTGGTATTGATGGTACGCATGATCATGCCGGTGCGCCCCTGCTGCACGAAAGCATTGACGCGGAAGCGGCCGATCCCCGCCGGGCTGATGGCGAAGTTGCATTCCTTGGTCGCCTCGAATTCGGCGGCCTGCTTGTCGTTCATTACCGAGTGAGCGAGTTCGAGGGTGTGCTGTGGCGTCAGCGCCTGAGCCGTAACGGGTGTCATCTTGCCGTCGATTTTGATGGCCGGCGGGAAGCCGGCGGTAATGAACAGGTCAGAACCCTTCTTCTGAACCATCATTGCCAGCAGTTGCTGCAAAAACTTGAGCGACTCTTCTCTTTCCATCTGCAAGCTCCAGAATTACGACGTTACTTTCTGTTGGGCATAATCAGCCCTGGAAATTATCCTTGTTTGACGCCTTGTTGCGCGCCTCGGCCGAGGAGACGATGTTGCGCTTGACGAGTTCCTGCAGGTTCTGGTCGAGCGTCTGCATGCCGTACTGCTGGCCGGTCTGGATCGCCGAATACATCTGGGCGATCTTGCCTTCGCGGATCAGGTTGCGGATGGCCGGTGTGCCGATCATGATCTCATGCGCGGCGACACGACCATTGCCATCCTTGGTTTTTAGCAGCGTCTGGGAAATTACGGCGCGCAGCGACTCGGAAAGCATTGCGCGCACCATTTCCTTTTCCGCCGCCGGAAAAACGTCGACGATACGGTCGATGGTCTTGGCCGCCGACGAAGTGTGCAGGGTGCCGAATACCAGGTGGCCGGTCTCGGCGCCGGTGAGAGCGAGGCGGATGGTTTCGAGGTCACGCATTTCACCGACCAGGATCACGTCCGGGTCTTCACGCAGGGCCGAGCGCAGGGCATTGCTGAACGATTGCGTATGCGGCCCGACCTCACGCTGGTTGATCAGGCACTTTTTCGACTCATGGACGAATTCGATCGGATCCTCGACGGTAAGGATGTGGCCGAACTCATTTTCGTTGATGTCATCG
>JAABQX010000060.1 GCA_011391215.1 Rhodocyclaceae bacterium | reverse complement strand
TCATCGATCCGGATCTGGGGCACCTGAACGACGGTGCGCATTTCCAGCTGACCCGCGAACAGCGCCAGGCCTTGCGGCTACACTACGAAAGCCGCGGCTTTACCTGGCGGGATAGCCCCAAGGCCGGCCATCCTTGCTGCCGTGGACTGACATCGATTTCCTGGTAATTCTGGAGCCTTCACTCCGCTAGCCCAACGGGTGCGCGGAATTAACGTTGCCCCGCGTCGTTGGGAAAAGTCGGCGCCGGCGGTACGGCGTAACTTGGCGTGGTTACAATCCAGCCATGAACGAAACGCTCACTCCCGATCAAAAGCGCCGGCGTCTCATCGCCTTGGCAGTGGTCGTGGCGGCGTATGTGCTGTCGTTCTTCCAGCGTTTTGCGCCGGCCGGCATTGCGCAGGATCTGGCCGCGTCATTCCAGACATCGGCGGCGTCGCTCGGTGTGCTGGCCGCCACCTACTTCTATGTGTATACGTTGATGCAGGTGCCGACCGGCATCCTGGTCGACACGCTCGGGCCACGGCGCATCCTGTTCCTCGGTGGCATTGTCGCCGGCGGCGGCAGCTTGCTGTTCGGCATGGCGGAAAGCCTGAATGCCGCGCTGGTCGGGCGCACGCTGATCGGCCTCGGCGTGTCGGTGGTGTTCATCTCGATGCTGAAGATCATTGCCGTCTGGTTCGAAGAGCACCGTTTTGCCAGCGTGGTGGGCCTCTCGATGCTGCTCGGCAATCTTGGCTCGGTGCTGGCCGGTGCGCCGCTTTCCTGGTTGGCCCAGACCACCGGCTGGCGTGGCGTGTTCGTCGGCGTCGGCATCCTGTCACTGGGGCTGGCCGTGCTGGCCTGGGTAATGGTGCGCGACCGGCCACACGCGTCGGCCAATGTAAGCGCAGCGAAATTTGACCGCACAGTGATTCTTACCGGTTTGCTCCGCGTCTTGAAGAATCGCGCCACCTGGCCGGCGGCGTTCGTCAATGCCGGGCTATCGGGCAGCTTTTTCGCCTTCGGCGGGCTGTGGGCAACGCCGTTTCTTACCCAGGGCCTGGGTATGAGCCGCGATACGGCTACGGCGCACCTATCACTTTATTTTGCCGGCTTCGCCATCGGCTGCCTGGTCGTCGGCACGCTCTCCGACCGTCTGCGGCGCAGGAAGCCGGTGATTCTCGTCAGTGCGCACATCTACGGGGCCATCTGGCTGGTGTGGCTGTCGGGCCTGATCTTGCCGCTGCCGGCAAGCTATGCGCTGTTTGCGCTGATGGGGCTGGTGACGGCCAGCTTTACCCTGAGTTGGGCTTGTGCCAAGGAGGTTAATCCCCCGGCGTTGTCGGGCATGTCGACCTCGGTCGCCAACATGGGCGGCTTTCTGGCCGGCGCGCTGCTACAGCCGGCGGTGGGCTGGATCATGGATCAGCGCTGGACGGGGGCCATGATGAATGGCGTGCGCCTTTACGCCCCTGAAGATTATCGCTGGGGCTTGCTGCTGATCGCCTGCGCCACCTGGATGGGTGCGCTGGCGGCCTGGTTCATTCGCGAAACACATTGTCGCAACATTTATCGGGAGATCGAGCAATGAAAGGCATCATCCTGTTTGGCCACGGCGCCCGTAATCCGGAATACACCGCCCCCTTCAAGCGCATTCGTGCCACAGTGGAGGCGCTACAGCCCGATGTGCCGGTGGAGGTCGGTTTTCTCGAGCTGACCCAGCCGCCGCTGGAGGCGACCATCGAGTGCCTGGTGTCGCGCGGCGTGAATGAAATCAAGATCGTGCCGATCTTTTTCGCGCCCGGGCGGCATGTGCTCAAGGACTTGCCGGAACTCATCGGTAACGCCATGGATCGGTTTCCCGGCGTAGAGTTCGAAGTGGCGGCCTGCGTCGGCGAAGTGGATTTGGTGATCGATGCCATGGCAGCCCATGCCATCGCTGCCTGACAGGAACGATTGGAGCACTTGAGAAAGGTATATCAGGATATACTTATATATACTATGAAAACGAATCCTCCAACTTTCGGGCGGCCGGGAGTGTCTACATTTGTGCTGTCGGCTACATTGTTTGCCGCGCTACTTGCCGTCTCGCCAGCGCCGACTTTTGCCCAGTCACCACCCGCGTCACCGTCGCCTGCCACGCGCACCCTTGCAGTGCGCACCGTGCAGCTGACCCTGCCCGCCGAGGCGGTGCTCGAGGCGACGCGTCAGGCGACGGTAGCGACACAGGTTTCCGGACGCATCGTCGATGTGCAGGCCGAAGCCGGCCAGCGCGTCAAGGCCGGCCAGTTGCTAATGACGATTGACGCGCGCGAGGCGACTGAAAACGCTGCGGCGGCGCGTGCCCAGCTGGTGCAGGCGGAAGCCAGTTACCTGCGCACGCAGAATCTGTTCAAGCAGAAATTTGTCAGCCAGGCTGCCCTCGACAAGGCAGATGCCGATTTGAAATCGGCGCGTGCTCAGGCCGGTGCGGCCGGCGCCGGCGCCTCGCATGCTGCCGTCACTGCACCCATCGCCGGCATCGTCGCGGCGCGGCACGCCGAACTGGGTGAACTGGCCGCACCCGGGCGGGCACTGGTGACGGTGTTTGATCCCAAGGGTTTGCGCGCCATTGCCAGCATTCCGCAGTTCAAGCTGAAGGATGCGCAGCAAGCGACGGCGGCGAAGATCGAGTTTCCCGAAAGTCGGCGCTGGCTGGATGGCGCCCGCATCGAAATCCTGCCGACGGTGGATGCGAAAAGCCACACCGCAACGGCGCGCGTTTACCTGCCCGATAGCGGAGTGGAAGGTCTCGTGCCGGGCATGGCGGTACGCGTGCATTTCGTTGTCGGCACGGCGCAAAAACTCACTGTGCCTGCCAACGCCATCCTGCGCCGTGGCGAAATCAGCGCGGTGTATGTGATCGTCGCTGACAAACCCCGACTGCGTCAGGTGCGACTGGGTGAACCGGTGACGGATGGCGAAATCGAAGTGCTTTCCGGTCTGGCGGCCGGCGAGACGGTGAGCCTCGATCCGGTGAAGACCGGCATCGAAATGAAGCAGTCTGCGGCCAAGTAAAGTGGGTATCTCCGGCCGCATCGCGGAATATTTCCTGCGCAACGCGCTGACACCGCTCATCGCGTTAGTCGCGCTGCTGCTCGGCATCGCCGCCACGCTGATCACGCCGCGCGAGGAAGAACCGCAGATCAACGTGACAATGGCCAACGTCTTCATTCCTTTTCCGGGGGCGACGGTCAAGGACGTCGAGAACCTTGTCGCACGGCCGGCCGAGCAGGTGCTCGCGCGCATTTCCGGCATCGAACACGTCTACTCGGTGTCGCGCCCCGGCCTGGCGGCGATCACCGTGCAATACAAGGTCGGCGAAGATCCGATCCAGGCGCTGGTGCGCCTCTACGACACCATCAACGCCAACAGTGACTGGGTGTCGCCCAACCTTGGCGTCGGCACGCCGATCATCAAGCCGAAGGGTATCGACGATGTACCGATCGTCGCGCTAACTTTCTGGAGCAAGGACCCCGAGATGTCGGGGTTCCAGATGCAACAGGTGGCGCGCGCCGTTGAAATCGAATTGAAGCGCATTGCCGGCACACGCGATGTCACCACGCTCGGTGGCCCCGGCCATGTCGTGCGCGTGTTGATTGATGCCGAAAAATTGTCATCCCACGCCATCACGGCGCAGGACCTGAAGGCGGCACTGCAGGTCTCGAATGCCTCGCAGCCCGCCGGCAGCCTTGTTAGCGACAACAAGGAATTGCTGGTGCAGACGGGCACCTACTTGGCGTCGGCGGCCGATGTGCGCAAGCTGGTCGTTGGCGTGTTCGACAAAAAACCGGTGTTCATGTCCGACGTGGCGCAGGTGGTGGATGGCCCCGACCTGCCGAGTCGCTATGTCTGGCATGGCACGCAAGGCAATGAATTTCCGGCGGTCACGCTCGCGGTGTCGAAGAAGCCGGGCGTGAATGCCGCCGATGTGGCCGCGGGCGTCATCGCGCGCATGGGATCGCTCAAGGGCGCGGTCATTCCCGAGGGTGTCGAATTCACCGTGACGCGCAACTACGGTGAAACCGCGACCGACAAGGCGCAGAAGCTGATCGGCAAGCTGGTGTTCGCCACGGCCTTTGTCGTGCTGCTGGTGCTGTTCGCGCTGGGCAAACGCGAAGCCGTGATCGTCGGTGCGGCGGTGACGCTGACGCTCGCCACCACGCTGTTCGCTTCATGGGCCTGGGGATTTACGCTCAACCGAGTGTCCCTGTTCGCGCTGATTTTCAGCATCGGTATCCTCGTCGACGACGCCATCGTCGTGGTCGAGAACATCCACCGCTGGCACCTGCTGCACCCGGACAAGCAGCTCTGGGAAATTATCCCCGGCGCAGTCGACGAAGTTGGCGGGCCGACCATCCTGGCGACCTTCACCGTGATCGCGGCATTGTTGCCGATGGCTTTCGTCAGTGGCCTGATGGGGCCTTACATGAGCCCGATCCCGATCAATGCCTCGATGGGCATGTTCATTTCGCTGGCCATTGCCTTCGTCATCACGCCCTGGTTCGCCCTCAAGATGATGAAGCCGCAAGGTCACGATGGGCATGGCCACGGCGCAAGCGCCGGTCCGGGCAAGCTGGAGCGCTTCTTCCGTCGCACGTTGTCGCCCTTCCTTGATCCCCAATTGGGTGCCCGGGCGCGTACCAAGCTGTGGCTGGCGATTGTCGTCGCTATCCTCGCTTCGGTTTCGCTCGGGATTTTTAAGTTAGTTGTGCTGAAGATGCTGCCCTTCGATAACAAGAGCGAATTCCAGGTGGTGCTCGACATGCCGGTCGGCACGCCCGTCGAGGAAACGGCACGCGTGTTGCGTGAGATGGCCGTCGAACTCGCGCAGGTGCCCGAAATTGCCGATTACCAAGTGTATGCCGGTATGGCCAGCCCGATCAACTTCAATGGTCTGGTGCGCCAGTATTACTTGCGCACCGCCCCCGAGATGGGCGACATCCAGGTGAATCTGGTCGACAAGCATCAGCGTGAACGCAAGAGCCACGAGATCGCCATCGCGGTGCGCGAACGCCTCATGGCGGTGGCGAAACAGAGCGGTGGTAACGCCAAGGTCGTCGAGGTGCCGCCCGGTCCGCCCGTGCTTTCGCCGATTGTTGCCGAGGTGTATGGGCCGGATTACGCGGGGCAGATCGAGGTGGCGAAGCAGGTGCGCGCCGTCTTCGAAGGCGGGGCCGACATTCTCGGCGTGGATGACAGCGTCGCTGCCGATGCCGACAAGGTGGTGTTGCACGTCAATCAGGCCAAGGCGGCGCTGCTCGGCGTGGCCCAGAAGGACATCGTCGACACCGTACGGCTGGGGCTCACCGGCGAGGATGTGACGCCGCTGCATGACGGCGAGGCGAAATATGAAATCCCCGTGCGCATCACCCTGCCGGCCGAGAAACAGGATTCGCTCGACTCTTTGCTCAAGCTGAAAGTGCGCGCCCTGGCGGCCTACGGCGGACAGCTCGTGCCAATCTCCGAAGTCGTCGAAGCGCGCCGCGCGCCGCGTGAGAAGGTGGTGTATCACAAGGATCTGCTGCCGGTGGTGTATGTCACCGGCGACATGGGCGGGAAACTCGATTCGCCGCTGTATGGCATGTTCGAGATTCGCAGCCAGCTCAAGGACATGCCGCTGGCGCAAGGCGGCAAGCTCGCCGAATATTTCATCAAGCAGCCGCAGGACCCCTACGCCGGCTACGCGATCAAGTGGGACGGCGAATGGCAGATGACCTACGAAACCTTCCGTGACATGGGTGCGGCCTACGCGGTCGGCCTGCTGCTGATTTATCTGCTGGTGGTGGCGCAATTCAAGAGCTATCTGGTGCCGCTCATCATCATGGCGCCGATTCCGCTCACGGTGATCGGCGTGATGCCCGGCCATGCCCTGTTCGGCGCGCAATTCACGGCGACCTCGATGATCGGCATGATCGCGCTGGCCGGCATCATCGTGCGCAACTCGATCCTGCTCGTCGATTTCATCAACCAGCAGGTGAGGGAAGGCATGGAGTTTTCCGAGGCCGTGATCCAGTCCGCCGCCATCCGCGCCAAGCCGATAGCATTGACCGGACTGGCGGCGATGCTTGGCGCGCTGTTCATCCTCGACGATCCGATTTTTTCCGGGCTGGCGATTTCGCTGATCTTTGGTATCTTTGTCTCCACCCTGCTGACGCTGGTGGTGATTCCGGTGCTCTATTATGCTGCGATGCGCAAGCGCATCCTGCCGACCTGAGCGCCGGGCGCCGTCCCGTCAGCGCCGACTTTTTCAATCCATAAGGAGCTTTCCATGACCGTCAATCGCATCGTCCGTATCGTCGCCGGATTTTTCATCATGCTCTCGCTGATCCTCGCCCATATGAATGGCCAGGCTAATTTGACGCAGATGAGCTGGCTGTGGTTCACCCTGTTTGTCGGCTTCAACCTTTTCCAGAGCGGTTTCACCACTTTCTGTCCGATGGATACCATCCTCAAGAAGCTTGGCGTGCCCGAAACCCCTCCCGCCGGTTGCAAGACCGGCGGCTGCGCCTGACGTCTGCCGAGTCCGAAAAATGGGCAGCTCATGCATGCTGCTCAAACCTGGATACTCCGGCTACCCTTGGGCCAAAACGTATAATTCCGCCACGATGAATACTACCGCTACTCCCGTTTCTGTCGTTGCTGCCCCGACACCCTCTCAGCATATTCTGGTGGTCGATGATACTGCCACCAACCGGCAGATTCTCGGGGTTTTTCTCAAGAAACTGGGGCACCAGGTCGACCTTGCCGAGGATGGCGCCCAAGCCGTGGAACTATTTGCTGCCAAGGCTTACGACCTGGTGATCATGGACGTGATGATGCCGGTGATGGATGGCTACGAAGCCACCCGCCGCATCAAGGCGATGTGTGGCAATCGCTGGGTGCCGGTGGTCTTCCTTTCCGCCCTCGACAAGGATGAGAGTCTCGTCACCGGCCTCGAGGCCGGCGGCGACGACTACCTGCCCAAGCCGATCAACTTTGTCGTGCTCGCGGCCAAGTTGCGTTCGCTGTCGCGCGCACTCTCGCTGCGCCGTGAACTGGAAGATGCACGGCGCTTCAGCCAGGCTGTCACCGACAATCTCGTTGACGCCATCGTCACCATCAACGACCGTGGCGTGATCGAATCCGTGAATCCGGCCGGCTGTCAGATTTTCGGCTATCCGGCGAACGAAATGGTTGGCCGTAACGTCAGCATGCTGATGCCCGAGCCCGATCGCTCTGCCCACGATGGCTATCTCGCGCATTACCTGAATGGTGGCGCGCCGAAGGTGCTGGGGACGGCCGGGCGCGAAGCCGAGGGCTTGCGCAAGGATGGCAGCCGCTTCCCGATTTCGCTCAGCATCAGCGAATTCCGCGATCAGGGGCAACGCATGTTTGTCAGCGCCTTGCGCGATATCAGCGCACAGAAGGCGTCGGAGCAGCAGTTGCGTGAAAACGCCCAGGCCCTGCAGGCCTACCATGACGATCGCGAGGCAGAAAACAGTCTGGCGGTCGAAATTCTCGAACAGTTGATGCAGCGCCCGGGACTCCGCGACCCGTCCCTGCATTACTGGGTGAACCCGGCGACGAACTTCAGCGGTGATATCGTTGCCGCTGCGCGCGCCAACGATGAACGTTTCTACGTGCTGCTGGCCGATGCCACTGGCCACGGGTTGGCTGCAGCCATCAGCGTGCTGCCCGTCATGACCCTGTTTTATGACATCGTTGAGTTCGGCCTGCCGCTCGGTCGCGTCATTGCCAAGATCAACAGCCAGCTGCGCAATGCGCTGCCGGTCGGCCGTTTCGTCGCCTGTGCCTGCGTATGCATCGATCCGAAGCGCGGCATGACCGAAGTCTGGATGGGCGGCATGCCCAGTGGCATCCTGCTCGACGCCGGCGGCAAGGTGGTGCGCGAGATCCAATCGACGCACCTGCCGCTTGGCATCGACGACTTCGACTGGCGAAAATCGGCCACCGAAGCCCTGGTCGTACCGGCGGGCGGCGGGCAGCTGGTGCTGTTTTCCGACGGTTTGATCGAGGCGCAGAATGCTGCGGGCGAAGCCTTCGGCATGGAGCGCCTGTGTGCGGCCCTGGCCGGTGTGCCCGGCGAGCGTCGTCTCGAAGCGGCCAAGGACGCCGTTGCCCGGTTCATGGGCCAGCAATTGCCGCACGATGACGTGACCTTGCTGCTGGTCGACCTGCCATCGCCCAAGGCCGTCTGACCAGCGCTTTTTTTCAAAACCTGGAGAATGCCATGACTAGTTCCCTGTTTGATCGTGCCGCCGCGCTGATCGATGCCGCCAATGCGGAAGATCCGCGCCAGGATGTTGACGCTGACGGCAAGTCGGTACCGCGCGAGTTGTTGTATGGGCAACGCATGAACGACATGATTGCGCGTTACGCGCCCGAGGCCGACGATGCCATCCGGCTGGCCGTGCGCGCCCAGCACATCCAGCGCTGGAAAACGCCGCGCGAAAATTATCCGATGACGCGTGACGGTTACCTGCAATGGCGCACCGGCCTCTACAAGTTCCACGCCGAAACGGCGGGTCGTCTGGCCAGGGAGGCCGGTTACGACGATGCCACGGTGGAACGCATCCATCAGGCTGTCGGCAAGCGCGGTCTCAAGGTGAATCCCGACACGCAGATGCTCGAGGATGTGACCGACCTCTGCTTCATCGAGCACTACATGCTGGAGTTTGCCGGCAAGCACGGCGAATACAGCGAAGAGAAGTGGCTCGACATTGTGCGCAAGACCTGGAAAAAAATGTCGGAACGCGCGCATGCCTTCGCCTTGTCCGGCCAGCTCAAGCTGCCGGAACCGCTGGTGCCGTTGATCACGAAAGCCGTCAGCGGATAGCAGGAATATTCCATCCCCGGCAGGATCGACTTGCCTTCCGGGAGAACTTGTATTACTGTTAATACATATCCTCCCGGAGCCCATCCCATGACCACGACTGTTCGTTTGCCCCCGCGCGTCGAGCAAGCACTTGCCGAGTATTGCGTGGCGCATCGCAAGACCAAATCCGCAGTGATTCTCGACTCGCTGGAAAAGCATCTCGCTGTCGCAATGGAGCAGAATAAAACGCCCTACGAACTGGCCATGGAGGTCGGGTTTATCGGGTGCTTCGAAGGGTCGGGTGAAACCGGCAATTACAAGGAACGGGTCAAGCGGGCCATCCGTGCCAAGCACAAGCGATGAAAATGCTCGTCGATACCGGCCCGCTGGTCGCTCTGGCTGACCGGCGCGATGGGCATCATGCAACCTGCGCCCGATGGTTTCACGACTTCCGGGGTACGTTGATCACCACTTGGGCGGTCCTGACCGAGATGAGTCACTTGACGCCCTCCGTGGCGGCTGCGCTCGGTATCCTGCGCCTGGCCCAGCGAGGTGGTATTGAGGTATTGGCGCTGGGCGCAGACGAACTGGTGAGCGCCACAGACTGGATGGAGCGTTACGCCGACCGGCCGATGGATCTGGCCGATGCCTCTCTGGTCGTGGCGGCCATGGCGACCGGCGTCACCACGGTGTGGACGCTGGATCGCAATGATATTGAAACGTATCGCCTGCCTAATCGCAAGCGCTTCCGGTTGGTGGATATGAACGAGAAGGGCACAGCATGAATATCGGCTTTATCGGACTTGGCCTGATGGGGCGTCCCCTTGCCCTCCACTTGGCGAACGCCGGCCATACGCTGCACCTCTGGGCCCGACGACCGGTGTCGCTCGAGCCTTTCAAGGCAGTGGCGGAGCACGCGCACGTCTCCGCCGCCGAGGTGGCCCGGCATGCCGAGATCGTGTTCACCATGGTGGCTGACGCGCCCGATGTGCGTGAGGTGACGCTCGGCGAAAATGGCCTCGCCGCCGGCGCCAGGACAGGCCTGATCATCGTCGACATGAGCACGATTAACCCGAATGCGGCGCGTGAGATCGGCAAAGCCTTGGGCGAACGCGGCATCGAGTTTCTTGACGCGCCGGTGTCGGGTGGCGAAATCGGTGCGATCAACGCCGCATTGACCATCATGGTCGGTGGCAAATCCGATATTTTCGACAAGGTCAAACCGCTTTTCGACAAGTTGGGCAAGTCGGTCACCTTGATCGGTGAAAGCGGCGCCGGCCAGGTGGCGAAAGCCTGCAACCAGATCCTCACCGGCGTCGGCGTGGCCGCCGTGGCCGAAGCGTTCAACTTCGCGGCAAAAAGCGGCGTCGATCCCGCCCGGGTGCGTGAGGCGCTGCTGGGCGGCTTTGCCTATTCGCGCATCCTCGAAAACCACGGCCAGCGCATGCTCGACCGCAACTTCAAGCCCGGCTTCAAGGCCTGGATGCATCAGAAGGATCTGCGCATCGTCATGGAAGAGGCGCACCGCCTCGGCCTGATGCTGCCCTCGGCAGCGGCGACCGCGCAACTTTTCAACGCCATCGTCGGCAGTGGCATGGGCGAGGAAGATTCGATTGCTGCCCTCAAACTGCTGGAAAAACTTTCGACGCCTGCGCAATGAAGGCTGGCTTAAGCGCGGTGGGTGGCATGGTTGGCATGGATCGCATGGATCGCCCGCTGGCCGCGCTGCGCCATCATGTGGGACGAAAAGTCGGCGCTGGCGGGACGGCTTGATCCGCTCTGCTGAGTGTTCTGGAGAAATGCTATGCGTAGATTGCTGATGCTGTTGTTTTGGTGCCTGCCTGCGCTGGCCGCTGCCGCAGAAACCGTGCGGGGCGACCAGCCTTTTGTCGCCGAGAAGATTGGGCCGCACAGCTACTATTTTATGGGCCTGTCCGGCGCCGCCTCGCGCGCGAACCAGGGCTTCATGTCGAACGCCGGTTTTGTCGTCACGCGCGACGGGGTGGTGGTATTTGACAGTCTCGGCACGCCTGCGCTGGCGCAAAAAATGTTGGCGGCCATCCGCAAGGTCACCCGCCAGCCGATCCGCCGCGTCATCGTCTCGCACTGGCATGCCGATCACTACTATGGTTTGCAGGTCTTTAAAGACGTCGGTGCGGAAATTTGGGCGCATCAGGCGGCCCGCCCGGCCCTTGGGTCGGATGCCGCCGCCGACCGTCTGGCGCAGCGGCGCGAATTGCTGGCGCCGTGGATCGATGACAGTTTCAGGGTGATTCCGGCCGACATCTGGCTGGCCGGCGATACCGATTTCAAGCTGGGTGGTCTGCACTTCCGCGTGCGCCATGTCGGGCCGGCACATTCGGCCGAAGACCTCGCCCTGTACGTCGAGGAAGACGGCGTGCTGTTCGCGGGCGACCTGGTGTTCAAGGGGCGCGTGCCTTTCATCGGCGAGGCGGATTCGCAAGCCTGGTTGTCCGCACTCGATCGGCTGCTTGCTCTTAAGCCGCGTGTCATGGTGCCCGGCCACGGCCCGGCCAGCCGCACGCCGCAGGATGACCTGGCCCTGACCCGCGATTACCTCGTCGACCTGCGCGACAAGATGGGGCGTGCCGTCGCCGCTTTCGTGCCTTTCGAGGAGGCTTTTGCGGCTACCGACTGGTCACGCTGGAGCGGTTTGCCGGCCTATGCCGAGGCGCACCGGCGCAATGCCTACAATACCTTTTTGCTGATGGAACGCGAGTCGCTGGCCAAGTGACTACCCACAAGGCCGAGTCTCCTGACGAGCGCCGCGCCGCCGACCGGCGCACTGTGCCACGGCGCGGCAACGATTCTGCCGAGCCGGCGTCCGGGCAGGTTTTGCTCGAACTGCGCGCCATCCTCGAAAACGCCACGGTAGGAATTTTGTTCACGCGCAATCGCTTGCTGGTGCGCGCCAACCCGCTGTTCGCCCAGATGTTCGGCTATGCGGAAAACGGCTTTGCCGGATTGCCGGGACGGGCGCTGTATCCGTCCGACGCCGCCTATGAAGCGCTCGGTAGCACGGCCGGCCCGGTACTCTCGGCAGGCTTGCCCTTTCGTACCGAAGCGGAAATGCGCCGCCAGGATGGCAGCCTGTTCTGGTGTCGCCTCTCGGCCAAGGCGCTCGATCCGCGCCATCCGCAGGAAGGTACGATCTGGATCATGGAGGATGTCACCCGCGAGCGTGCCGCCCGCGAGGCGCTCGCGCAAGCCCACGAGGAACTCGAACAGCGTGTGGTGGAACGCACCGCCGAGTTGTCGGCCGCCAATGCCAAATTGCAGGACGAAGTGTTCGAGCGCCTGCAGGCCGAGCAGCGCGTCTGGCACCTGGCGCACCACGATGCGCTGACCGGACTGCCCAATCGCGCGCTGCTCCACGACCGCCTGCAACATGCGCTGACGCAGGCGACGCGTAGCCAGAGCCGCATCGCGGTGATGTTTCTCGACCTCGACCGTTTCAAGGTGATCAACGACACGCTGGGTCACGAGGTCGGCGACGAGCTGCTCAAGGAAGTGGCTAACCGCCTGCGCGGGGCAGTGCGGGCGGCCGATACGGTGGCGCGGCTGGGTGGTGACGAGTTTGTCGTGGTCTTGCAGGATATCGCCGATGTCGATGATGCCGCGCGCGTCGCCGAAAAGATCATCGCCGCCTTCGTACCGCTGGTGAAGATCGGCAAACACGAACTGCGCGCCTCGACATCGATCGGCGTCAGCCTTTATCCCGAGGACGGCGGCGAAGCCTACGCACTGATGAAATGCGCCGATACGGCCATGTATCAGGCCAAACGCAGCGGCCGCAACCAGTGCAACTTCTTTTCGGCACGCCTTTCTGCGGCGGCGCAGCGCCAGTTTCATATCGAGCACCGGTTGGTGAATGCACTCGAGAAGGGTCATCTGTCGCTCGTCTATCAACCGCTCATCGATTACCGGGCGCGCGCCGTCTGCGGCATGGAAGCCTTGTTGCGCTGGGTCGATCCCGAGGAAGGCGAGATCACGCCCGGCGAATTCATGCCCGTTGCCGAAGAGACGGAGCTGATCCTGCCGATCGGTGAATGGGTGCTGCTGCATGCGCTGCGCCAGAACCGCCTCTGGCAGGAGGCGGGTCGGCCGCTCATGCCGATTTCCGTCAACCTCTCGCCACGCCAGTTCCGGCACAAGAATCTGGTCAACAGCATTCGCGCCATTCTGGCCGAAACCGGCCAGCCGGCGCGCCTGCTCGAACTGGAGATCACCGAAACCACTCTGGCCCAGGATGTCGAGGCGACGCGGGCGCGGCTGGCCGAGCTGGCTGCGCTGGGGGTGCGGCTGGCGATCGACGACTTCGGTATCGGCTATTCGAATTTGATCGCGCTCAAACGCTTTCCTG
>JAABQX010000059.1:26765-59701 GCA_011391215.1 Rhodocyclaceae bacterium | reverse complement strand
CTCTGCACTCGCCCTGACCGTTTCCGCCAGCCAGGCCGCCGAATTTATCAACGTGCTGACCGGCGGCACCAGCGGTGTGTATTACCCGCTGGGCGTCTCGCTGACCCAGATTTACGGCAAGGTCATGCCCGATGCCAAGACCTCCGTGCAGGCCACCAAGGCCAGTGCCGAAAACCTCAACCTGCTGCAAGCGGGCAAGGGTGAAGTCGCCTTCACACTCGGCGACACCCTGAGTGAAGCCTGGAAGGGCAATGCAGATGTCGGTTTCAAAAGCAAGCTCGATAAGCTGCGTACCCTCGCTTCCATCTATCCGAACTACATCCACTTTCTTGCCGCCGCCGACGCAGGCATCAACTCGCTCGCCGACTTGAAAGGCAAGCGCGTTTCCGTCGGCGCCCCGAAGAGCGGCACCGAGCTGAATAGTCGCGACATTCTCAAGGCGGTCGGCATGAGCTACAAAGATCTGGGTAAAGTCGAATATCTGGGTTACGCGGAGTCCGTCGAACTCATCAAGAACCGTCAGCTCGACGCTACGCTGCTCTCCTCGGGCCTCGGTGTCGCGGCGGTACGCGATCTGGCAACGGCGGTCAAGATTGTCGTCATCCCGATTCCTGCCGACGTGGTAACAAAAATCGGTGATCCCGCCTATCAGTCCGGCGTGATTCCGTCGAATACTTACAATGGCCAGACGACCGACGTGCCGACCGTGATCGTCCCGAACTATCTGGTCACCCATGAAGGCGTTCCGGCCGAGACGGTCTACAAGATGACCAAGTCGATGATGGAAAACCTCGACGCCATGGTTGCCGCCCACGCCGCCGCCAAGGCGATCAAGAAGGAAACCGTGGCCATCGGCTCGCCGGTTCCGCTGCACCCCGGCGCCGAGAAGTACTACCGCGAAGCCGGACTGCTGAAGTAAGCAGGGCAAAATGACCGTGCATGCGGTCGCTCCTGACCACGGTCAGGAGGAGTTCTCCGAGCACGGCGTGCAGCGCCGGCTCGGCGGCGCCTCTCTGGCAATCGTGTCAGGGTTGGCGCTGAGCTTTTCCATCTACCAGCTCGTCGTCGCAGCCTTCCATCCGCTCTCCAGCCTGGTCATGCGCTCGCTGCATGTCGGCTTCCTGCTTGCGCTGACCTTCATCCTTTTCCCGGCGTTTCGCCATGGCGCGAAGCTTTCGCGCGTGTCGGCCGCTGACTGGCTTCTCGCCGTCGGCGCTTTCACGCTGTCGACCTACCAGTGGTTTTTCGAGGGCGACCTGATCCAGCGCGCCGGCGACCTGACCACTGTCGACTTCTGGGTTGGCACGGCGATGGTGCTGCTGGTGTTCGAGGCAGCAAGGCGCATTCTCGGGCTTGCGCTGCCGCTGGTGTGCGGCACATTCCTGCTTTACGGCTTGTTCGGCCAATACCTGCCGGGCGACCTGGCGCACCGCGGCTACGATTTCGCGCAGATCGTTGACCAGCTGGGCTTCGGCACTGAAGGCATCTTCGGCATCCCGATCCTCGTCTCGGCAACCTATATATTTCTCTTCATCCTGTTCGGCAGCTTCCTTGAGCATGCCGGGATGATCAACCTGTTCAACTCGATCGCCCTTGGCTTCGTCGGCCACACCAAGGGCGGCGCCGCCAAGGTGTCGGTGCTGTCCTCTGGGCTGATGGGCACGATCTCCGGTTCCGGCGTTGCCAACGTGCTGACCACCGGGCAATTCACCATTCCGCTGATGAAACGCTTCGGCTACTCGGGCGTGTTCGCCGGTGCAGTCGAAGCCACCTCGTCGATGGGCGGCCAGATCATGCCGCCGGTGATGGGTGCGGTCGCCTTCATCATGGCCGAAAACCTCAATGTTTCCTATGCCGAGATCGTCAAGGCCGCCGCTATCCCCGCCATCCTCTACTACGCCACAGCCTTCTGGATGGTGCATCTGGAAGCCGGCCGCAAGCAGCTGCTCGGCCTGCCCAAGGACCAATGCCCGAATCCATGGCAGGCCATGCGCGCCCAGTGGCATCTGGTGCTGCCGCTGGCGGCGCTGGTATGGATGCTGTTCAACGGCTTCACGCCCATGTATTCGGGCATGGTCGGCCTCGCGCTCACCGCCATCCTCATCCTCGGCACCACCATCGCCGCACGCCTGTCATCCACCGCCTTCCGCTACCTGTTCTGGATCACCGTCGGACTGGCCAGCGCCACGCTGGTCAAGTGGGGCGTTTATCCGGTGCTGGCGGTCATCGCGGCGCTGATGGCCCTGAGTTTTTCGGTACGCGGCGGCCGGCAGACACTACGGGTGCTACGCGACAGCCTGATCGATGGCGCCAAACAGGCACTGCCGGTCGGCGTCGCCTGCGCCATCGTCGGGGTCATCATCGGCGTGCTGACGCTGACGGGCGCCGCGTCGAGCTTCGCCGGCTTCATCCTCAGCGTTGGGGAGAAGAGCCTGTTCCTCTCGTTGCTCCTGACCATGCTGGTGTGCCTGATCCTCGGCATGGGCATCCCGACCATCCCCAACTACATCATCACCAGCGCCATCGCCGCACCCGCGCTGCTCAAGCTCGGCGTGCCGTTGATTGTCTCGCACATGTTCGTCTTCTACTTCGGCATCATGGCCGACCTGACGCCGCCGGTGGCGCTGGCCGCCTTCGCGGCAAGCTCCATCGCCCGGGAGCCGCCGATGAAGATCGGCTTCAAGGCCGTGCAGATTGCCATTGCGGGTTTCGTCGTGCCCTTCATGGCGGTCTACGACAACGCCCTGATGCTGCAAGGCGACCCCACATTGCTGGCAGTCGTCTATATCGTCGGCAAGGCGCTACTGGCCATTATTTTCTGGGGTGCTGCGGCCATCGGTTATATGCGCGCTCAACTCAACATCGGGGAACGCATTTTCGCCGCCGCCGCCGCCTTCATGCTGGTAGCCGCGCTGCCGCTCACCGACGAAATCGGCTTTGCGATGTGTGCGGCCTTAACCGGTTGGCACCTCTTCCACACACGCCACGCGTCAACTTGAGCGGAATCTGCCTGATCGCCGGCTTGCTGATTGCGCCTCTCGGCGAGGCAATCACGCTGCGCTGGACGCACTCCGTGCAAAAAACCGTTTGGGAGGAAGACTATCGTCTGCAAGGTGGCGCCCTCGAACTGACCGAAGCACGGGTAAGCAGCACAGGTGCGGGCATGGAACCCCCTGCCGGCGCATTACTGAGAGAGGGTACCTGGCACTACAAGCCCAGTCTGCCGCTTTTGCCGGTCATCGCATTGCGCCATTCTCCGTATGTCGCACCCTATATCCTGTGCAGCCGGGAGCAATGCAAAACCGTCGTGGAATGGCTGCCGAGCCTACCGGAAAATGTGGTGATGGAGTTAGTCCCCTGCGCACCACAGCAATAAAAAAAGCCGCTGAAATCCAGCAGCTTTAATGTATTCTCACGCGTCTGTTTGGTGCCCAGGAGAGGACTCGAACCTCCACGGTGTTACCCGCTAGTACCTGAAACTAGTGCGTCTACCAATTCCGCCACCTGGGCAGACGTGCAAGAGGCGCGCATTCTAAAGAAAATACAACCAATGTCAAACAAAGCAAACCACAAAACCAAGACAACCAAGCTCTCGAAAATTCGCACTGCCGACCCCGAGTTCGAGCGCGAAGTCAAAAAATATGAGCACCCGTTACCAAGCCGCGAATACATTCTGCAAACGCTCGCCGACTTGGGGGTTCCCGTTGGCTTCGAGCGTATTTGCCATCTTCTCGACATCGCCGATTTCGAGCAGGAGCCGTTCCGGCGTCGGCTTGGGGCGATGGCGCGCGATGCGCAACTGCTACAAAACCGTCGCAACGACTGGCTGATTCCCGACAAGGCCGACCTGCTGAAGGGCCGTGTGCAGGGGCACCCCGACGGCTTCGGTTTCCTCGTGCGCGAGGATGGCGGCCCCGACTTGTTCCTCGCCGAAAAGGAAATGGACAAGGTGCTGCACGGTGACCATGCCATCGCGCGCGTGGCCGGGCTGGATCGCAAAGGACGGCCGGAAGGCAAGATCGTCGAAGTCACCGAACGGGCCAACCGGCAGATCGTCGGTCGGGTGTTCCAGGAGCATGGCGTTTCCTTCGTTGTCGCCGAGAACAAACGCATCAGCCAGGACATTCTCGTCGCGCCGCCGGAAAAAGGTGATCGGAAAGCATTGCGCCCCAAGGCCGGGCAAGTGGTGATGATCGAGATCGTCGAGCAACCGTCGAAGCAATCGCAACCGATCGGCCGCGTCATCGAGATTCTCGGCAACTACGCCGACCCCGGCATGGAAATCGAGATCGCCCTGCGCAAGCACGAGTTGCCCTTCGAGTTTTCGAAAGATGCGCTGGCCGAAACCAGGAAGCTGCCGGATGCCGTGCGCAAGATGGACTGGAAGGGCCGCGAGGATGTTACGCAACTGCCGCTCGTCACCATCGACGGCGAGACGGCGAAGGACTTCGACGACGCCGTCTATTGCGTGCGCCAGGGCAAGGGTTATCGCCTCATCGTGGCGATTGCCGATGTATCGCACTACGTCGCCGATAGCGGACCGCTCGACAAGGATGCCCGCGAGCGGGGCAACTCCGTTTATTTCCCGCGCCGCGTCATCCCGATGCTGCCGGAAAAACTGTCGAACGGGCTGTGTTCGCTCAACCCGCAAGTCGAACGCCTCTGCATGGTCTGCGACATGGCGATTTCCGCCACCGGTGCGATCAAGCAATATCGTTTCTATCCGGCGGTGATGTGGTCGCATGCGCGACTGACCTATACCGAAGTCGCGGCAGCGCTTTACGACAAGGATGGGGCGGCGCTGGAGAAGGTCGGCAAGCTGCTGCCCTTCCTCGAAAATCTGGACGCCCTCTATCGCACCCTCGCCAAGGCGCGCGAGAAGCGCGGCGCCATCGACTTCGAGACCGTCGAGACGCAAATGGTGTTCGATGACCACGGCAAGATCGCCAACATTGTGCCTTATGAACGCAACGACGCGCACCGCGTCATCGAAGAGTGCATGCTGGCGGCCAACGTCTGCGCCTCTGACTTTCTCAAGGAACGCGAACATCTCGCGCTCTATCGCGTGCATGAAGGGCCGACACCCGAGCGGCTGACCAAGCTGCGCGATTTCCTTGGTACTTTCGGACTGCAGTTGACCGGCGGCGATGATCCGCAGGCGAAGGATTACGCCCAGTTGATCGACAAGATCGCCAACCGGCCCGACAAGCAACTCCTGCAAACCGTGATGCTGCGCTCGCTGCGCCAGGCGATCTACAGCCCCGACAACGTCGGCCATTTCGGCCTGGCCTACGAGAGCTACACGCACTTCACCTCGCCGATCCGTCGCTACCCCGACCTGCTGATCCACCGCGCCATAAAGTCGGCGCTGGCGGGACGGCACTACGATCCGGGCGGCGACTGGGAACAGATCGGCCTGGCCTGCTCGGCCACCGAACGCCGCGCCGACGATGCCACGCGCGACGTCGATGCCTGGCTCAAGTGCTGGTACATGCAGGATCGCGTTGGCGAAATCTTCACCGGCAGCATCTCGTCGGTGGTGCCCTTCGGTATCTTCGTCGCGCTCGATACGGTATTCGTCGAGGGCCTGGTACACGTTTCCGACCTCGGCCGCGACTACTTCCACTTCGACGAAAAAGCACACGCCATGGTCGGCGAACGCACCGGCGCACGCTACCGTCTGTCCGACCGCGTGCGCGTGCAGTTGGTACGCGTTGATCTGGATCAGAACAAGATTGACTTCCGGCTGGCAGAAGACAAATGAGTTTCGGTTATCCGCTCGCTGCGCACACCACGCGCGAGGCTTTGCGACTGGGCATGCGCGACCGCGCCGAGCAATTTCAAATCTGGCTGTTCGAAGGGCAGCTGAAGCGCGTGCTCGAAGTTGTGGCGCGGAAGCCGGCAACGCTTGCCGACCTCCTGCCCATTGTCGCGAATCCGGAAGCGGACATGAATGTGCGTTTCGGCGCCAGCGCGGTCTTCGAACAATATGCAGGTAGCGCCGCACTCAAGACGCTGGTGCCGGCACTCGGCATGCTGACGGGGCACGGCGATGCACGAGTGCGTGCCGATGCCTGCCATTTTCTCGGCCTCTCGGCTGCACCCGAGGCGATGCGCTTTCTGGAGGCACGGCTGGACGATCCGGACGCCGAAGTCAGGGAAATCGCCAGCGAAAGCCTGGCAGAATTCAAAACACCATAAAACCAACAACTGAAACCAAGGAGCCACAGCAATGACACAACTTGCCGACCTGCAGAGCCGTTACGCCAGCGCCGACTTTTTATCTTTCACCGAGGTTGCACCTGACTTCATCACCCTCAAGATCACGACGCCTTTTTCGACGGCGACCGTGGCCTTGCAGGGCGCCCATGTCATGACCTGGCAACCGAAAGGCCAGAAACCGGTGATCTGGTTGTCGAAGGCCGCGAAATTTGCGCCGGGCAAGTCGATCCGTGGCGGTGTGCCGCTGTGCTGGCCCTGGTTCGGCGCACATGCGACCGAAGCAGCCTATCCCGGTCACGGCTTCGCGCGGACGATTCCCTGGACGCTGCTCGATGCCCGCAAACTACCCGACGGGCGCGTGCGCCTTGAGTTTGAGCCAGCGATGAACGACACAGCGCGCGCCCAGTGGCCGCACGCGACCTCCGCGCGCAACAGCATCACCATCGGCCAGGAACTCGTCATCGGCCTGTCCACCCGAAACGACGGCAAGGCGCCTTTCCAGTTGGGCCAGGCGCTGCATACCTATTTTGAAATCGGCGATATTCGCCAAACCAGCATCGCCGGATTGGAAGGCTGCGCCTACATCGACAAGGTCGCCGGCGGCAAGCTCAAGAAACAGAAGGGCGCAGTGAGCTTTGCCGGTGAAACCGACCGGGTTTATCTGGGTACCACTGGCTGTACCGGGATCATCGACCCGGTATTGAAACGCACGATCCTCATCACCAGCACGGGCAGCCGTTCCACGGTGGTGTGGAATCCGGGCGCTGAAAAGGCCACAAAGATGGGCGATTTCGGCCGGCAAGGAGAGAACAAAATGGTCTGCGTCGAAACCGCCAATGCGGCCGACGATGTCATTACCCTGGCGCCGGGCGAGACCCACCGCATGACGGCGCAGTATCGTGTCATCAAGCATGGCTGAACAGTGTGGCTGACGACACACGCCTGATCCACGGTTTTCACGCCGTGATCGCCAAGCTGCGCCACGATCCCGAGGGCGTGCGCGAGATTTATCTTGCCGCCGCCCGGCACGACAACCGCGCGCGCGATCTCGTCCAGTTGGCCGAGTCGCGCGGCGTGCGCGTCACGAGTGTCGATGCGGCGCGACTCGACAGCATGGCGCCGGGCGCGCGGCATCAGGGCGTCGTGGCGAAGGTCGCGGCACAGCAACGCTTCGTGACGCTCGACGATGTACTCGACAACCTCGCTGAGCCGGCGTTGTTGCTGGTGCTCGACGGAGTCACCGATCCGCACAATCTGGGGGCCTGCCTGCGTGTCGCCGATGCGGCCGGCGCGCATGCCGTGGTGGCGCCAAAGGATCGCGCCTGCGGCCTCAACGCCACGGCGATCAAGGTGGCGAGCGGCGCGGCAGATACCGTGCCCTACGTCGTCGTCACCAACCTCGCGAGGTCATTGCGCGAGATCAAGGAGCGCGGCATCTGGACGATCGGCGCAGCCGGCGAAGCAACGAAAGATTTGTATGCCATCGAGCAGAAGGGTGCAACAGCCTGGGTGCTCGGAGCCGAGGGTGAAGGACTGCGCCGTCTGACGCGCGAGACCTGCGATGAACTGGCGCGCATTCCGATGTACGGCTCGGTGGAAAGCCTGAATGTTTCGGTGGCAAGCGGCATCTGCCTGTTCGAGGCACGCCGCCAGCGTTCCTAAGAAACGCTTACCAGAGTTTCCACCACGGCACGTCCTTGTTCAGACCACGCTTGTAATACTCGCTGTTGGGGAAATTCTTCCGCATCACGCGCTCGGCATCGTCACGCAAATCAGCCATGTTCAGCGCATCATAGGCCTTGATCAGGACGAACAGCGCTTCTTCGTTGGCGGGGGCGTCCGGGTAGGTTTTTAGCGCTGCCTGAGCACGGTTGGCGGCGGCGACATAGGCGCCACGGCGCATGTAGTACTGTGCAACATGCACCTCGTGCGAAGCCAGCGCATTCACGAGGTAAGCCATGCGTTGCGTGGCATCCTGAGCGTATTTGCTATCCGGGAACTTGTTGACCAGAGTCTTGAACGCCGCAAACGACTCGGCTGCGGCCTTCGGGTCGCGCTCGGTCAGGTCCTGCATGCTGACGTGGCCCATCAGACCGAGATCCTCGTTGAAATTCACCAGCCCCTTGAGGTAATAGGCGTAATCGACGTTGGGATGGTTGGGGTGCAGGCGGATGAAACGGTCGCAGGCGGCGATAGCCGAGGCTTTTTCTTCCTGCTTGTAGTAGGCGTAAGCCACTTCAAGCTGCGACTGCTGGGCATAGCGGCCGTAGGGATAACGCGCTTCGAGCTTTTCGAAATACTTGACCGCCTTGTCGTAGGCGCCCTCGCCCATGGCGGTTTTGGCTTCGGCATACAGCTTGTTGGCCGACCAGCCGGCGGTTTCGTCGATCTGATCGGGCAGCAGACCGCAACCGGCAAACAGTGTCAGGACGAGAATGGCAAGCAGGGAGGCTAAACTACGCATGATGAGCGAATTCCAAGTGAGCCAAATAAGTGCCGGCGATTATAGCCCAGCAGAAATCACCATTCCGGTCGAATGTGCCGGCCTGCGGCTGGATGCCGCGCTGGCGAAGCTGCTGCCCGAGCATTCACGCAGCCGGCTGCAAGCCTGGCTGAAGGACGGCCTGATCCTTCTCGACGGCGCCACGGCCGATGCCAAGCACAAGGTCTGGGGTGGTGAAACGCTTTCCATCGCCGTCCCGCCAGCGCCGACTTTTGTCGATGTCGCCGAGGACATCGACTTGCCCATCGTCTTCGAAGACGCAACGCTGATCGTCATCGACAAGCCGGCCGGGCTGGTGGTGCATCCGGGCAACGGCAACGCCGGCGGCACCTTGATGAACGCCCTGCTCCACCACGCGCCAGCGCTCGCCGGCATACCGCGCGCCGGCATTGTGCACCGGCTGGACAAGGAAACTTCCGGGCTGCTGGTTGTCGCCAAGACCCTGGCGGCGCAGACTGACCTGGTGCGCCAACTGCAGGCGCACACCGTGAAACGCAACTACCTCGCACTGGTGCATGGCCAGGTCGAGCACGACGGCACCGTGGATGCGCCGCTGGGGCGCCACCCCGTGCAGCGCATCAAGATGGCGGTGCTGAAATACGGCGGCAAGGAGGCGCGCACCCACTATGCCGTAAGAGAGTATTTCGAGCGCTGCACGCTGGTCGAATGCCGGCTCGAAACCGGCCGCACCCATCAGATCCGCGTACATATGGCCAGCATCCGCCATCCCCTGGTTGGCGACCCGGTATATGGCAAGACGAAGTGCGGCGATGCGGCGCTTGATGCCTTTCCACGCCAGGCGCTGCATGCGTGGAAACTGGCACTGGAACATCCCGCCTCGGGCGAGCACATGGGCTGGAAATCGCCGCTGCCGGAAGATTTCGACACCTTGCTGGAAAGTCTGCGTGAAGAATAGTTTTCTCACTCCTGACTGGCCGGCACCCGCCAATGTGCATGCGCTAGTGACAACCCGTAGCGGCGGCGTGAGCCTGGCACCATGGGAAAGTTTTAATCTCGGCGACCACGTCGGCGACGACCCGAGTGCAGTGGCGAAAAACCGCCGCTGCTTGCGGAAGCACCTGCCAGGCGAACCGCTTTGGCTCAAGCAGGTGCATGGAGTAACGTGTATTGACGCACAGCGTGCAAGCACCAACGAAGCTGACGCCGCTTTCACTCGATCCGCTAACGTGGTTTGTGCGGTGTTGACGGCCGACTGTGTCCCCATCTTGTTGTGCGACACAGCCGGCAGTGTGGTAGCGGCCGTGCATGCCGGCTGGCGCGGACTGGCAGCCGGCGTGATCGAAACCACCGTGCACAGCATGAATGCTCCCGGTGAGCAATTGATGGCCTGGCTGGGGCCGGCCATCGGTCCGGAAAATTTCGAGGTGGGCGGTGAGGTGCGGGACGCCTTCATTACCCACGACGCGCTGGCCGCGTCGGCGTTTGCACAGCGCAGCAATGGCCGATGGCTCTGCGACATCTATCAGCTGGCGCGGCAACGGCTTGCAGCACTCGGCGTGTGCCGTATCGCCAGCGCCGACTTTTGCACGGTACGCGACGCGGAACGCTTCTACTCCTATCGTCGGGACGGCGTGACCGGGCGCATGGCCAGCCTGATCTGGCGATGTTGATTGACAGGAGCTATGCTGCATTGCAAAATCGCAAGCTCATAGCCCATACACCTCAGGAAGCCGCATGACGACTCCCCATGATCCCAATGCCGCGATGCAGGCGTTCTTGCAAGCCGGCCAGTCATTCGCCCAAGGCATGGCGCATTTGACCGGTGGCGCCCAGCAGCAGGATTGGCAGGCGCAACTGGCCGCCATGACGCCACCCGCCGGAACGAATTCCGGACAGGAAAATGCTGCGCTGGCCGCTTTGCAAAAGGAGTGGCAACAGCAGCATGCCGCCTTGTGGCAAACGATGCTCCAGCGCAAAAAAGGTGAAGCATCAGCCCCGCTGGTGCA
Source organism: Rhodocyclaceae bacterium (assembly GCA_011391215.1). GTDB lineage: Bacteria > Pseudomonadota > Gammaproteobacteria > Burkholderiales > Rhodocyclaceae > Sulfuricystis. The sequence continues at coordinate 49,009 of JAABQX010000059.1, read as the reverse complement.
ACCGGAACCGGGCGACCGGCGCTTTGCGCATCCGGCCTGGGCGGAAAGCCCGATTTATGATTATGTGCGGCAGGCGTATCTGCTGAATTCCAGCTACATGAAGAAGATGGCCGATGCCGCACCGGCCGCCGACCGGCTCACCAAAAGCCGCATGCAGTTCATGGCGCGCCAGATCGCCGATGCGCTAGCCCCCACGAACTTCGCGGCCACCAACCCGGAATTCGTCCAGAAGGCGCTGGAAACCAATGGCGAGAGCATCAAGCTCGGCCTGCAGAATCTGCTGGGCGATCTCGAAAAGGGCCGCATCTCGATGACCGATGACAGCGCCTTCGAGGTCGGGCGCAACCTAGCAACGACGCCGGGCGCGGTGGTCTTCGAGAATGAGCTGTTCCAGTTGCTGCAATACGCCCCGCTGACCGATACCGTTGCCAAACGGCCCCTGCTCGTCGTGCCGCCCTGCATCAACAAGTTCTACATCCTCGACCTGCAACCGGAGAACTCGTTCATCCGCTACGCCGTGTCACAGGGTCAGACGATGTTCCTGATGTCCTGGCGCAACGCGAAGGAAGCGCAGGGGCACCTGACCTGGGACGACTATCTCGAGCAGGGCCCACTCACCGCGATCAAGATCGTGCAGGAAATCTGCAAGACCAAGCAGATCAACACACTGGGTTTCTGCGTCGGCGGCACCATCCTCTCTTCCGCACTGGCCGTGGCCAAGGCGCGCGGCGAAGATCCGGTGACCTCACTGACCTTGCTCACCACCCTGCTCGATTTTTCCGACACCGGCGAGATCGGTTGCTTCGTCGATGAGCAATCGGTGGCCCAGCGCGAAGCCACGATCGGCAAGGGCGGCCTGCTCACCGCCAAGGAGCTTTCCACCACATTTTCCGCACTGCGCGCCAATGACCTGATCTGGCAATACGTCGTCGGCAACTACCTCAAGGGCAACAAGCCGGCGCCTTTCGACCTGCTGCACTGGAACAGCGATTCGACGAATCTGCCGGGACCGTTCACCGCCTGGTACCTGCGCAACTTGTATCTCGAAAACAGCCTGCGCGAACCCGGCAAGCTGGCCATGTGCGGCGTCAAGGCCGACCTTGGTCGCGTCGACATGCCGACCTTCATGCTGGCCACGCGCGAAGATCACATCGTGCCCTGGCAGTCTTCCTATCTCGGCCGCCAACTGCTGGGTGGCAAGACCACGTTCGTCCTTGGCGCATCCGGACATATCGCCGGCGTCATCAACCCCGCCGCGAAGAACAAGCGCAGCCACTGGATCAACGACAGCGCAACCCAGGACGCCGATGAATGGCTGGCTTCTGCTACCGAAGTCCAGGGCAGCTGGTGGCAACGCTGGGCCGAATGGCTCAAACAGTTTGCCGACGGGGAAGTCAACGCCCGCGGCCGCATGGGCAACAAGAAATATCCTCCGGGAGAACCTGCACCCGGTCGCTATGTAAAAGAAAAGGCCTGACAGGGCCGGAGAACGCAACAACCACCAGCAACCACCAATTACCACGAGTACTGAAAGGAAAAAACATGACTCAACGCGTAGCTTTCGTCACCGGCGCCATGGGCGGCCTCGGCACTGCCATGTGCCAGGCTTTTGCCAAGGACGGCCACAAGGTCGTCGCCGCCTATCATCCCCAGTTCGACAACAAGGATGAATGGTTAAAAGAAATGGAAGCCGCCGGCTTCAAGGATTTCATCTGCGTCGCAGGCGATGTCTCCGACATCGAATCCTGCAAGGCGATGGTTGCCGAAGCCGAAGCCAAGGCCGGCCCGGTCGACATCCTGGTCAACAACGCCGGCATCACCCGCGACAAGATGTTCGCCAAGATGGAAAAGGACCAGTGGGATGCGGTGATCTCCACCAACCTCACCAGCCTGTTCAACATGACCAAGCAAGTCTCTGCCAACATGGCATCGCGCGGCTGGGGTCGCATCATCAACATTTCCTCGGTCAACGGCGTCAAGGGCCAGGCTGGCCAGTCAAACTATTCAGCGGCCAAGGCCGGCGTGATCGGCTTCACCAAGGCACTGGCACAGGAAGTGGCCACCAAGGGCGTCACGGTTAACGCCATCGCCCCGGGTTACGTCGCCACCAAGATGGTCATGGCGATCCGCGAAGACGTGCTGAAGAGCATCGTCGACACGATCCCGATGAAGCGTCTGGCCACACCCGAAGAATTGGGCGCCCTGTGTTCGTATCTGGCCTCCGATCTGGCCGGCTACATGACCGGCGCCACCCTGAACATCAACGGTGGCTTGTATCTGCAATAAGCAGTATCGCCTGCGCTCCCATGACGGTGGCGCAGGCACCCGGATTTTCCAGGTATTGAGGGGTTTTAGGGGGGTAACAAAATGACCGAACCGGTTCGTCTCATCAAGAAATATCCGAACCGCCGCCTTTACGACACACGCACCAGCACTTACATCACACTGGTCGACGTGAAGGAACTGGTGTTGAAGCATGAAGAGTTTCGCGTCGTGGATGCCAAGTCGGGCGACGACCTGACGCGCAGCATCCTGTTGCAAATCATCCTCGAGGAAGAGGCCGGCGGCGCGCCGATGTTCACTTCCGATCTGCTGTCGCACATGATCCGTTTCTATGGCAACGCCATGCAGGGCATGATGGGCCAGTATCTCGAGAATAACGTTGCCGCATTCTCCGATATGCAGAAGAAACTGCAGGATCAGGCCAAGCATCTTTACGGCGACAACACCACGATGAGCAAGGACATGTGGGCACAGTTCCTCAATTTTCAGGGGCCGGCCATGCAAAGCATGATGGGCACCTATGTCGAGCAAAGTCAGAACATGTTCCATCAGATGCAGGAAAACATCCAGGAACAGACGCGAAAGATGCTCGCCGGTGTCAAGCTGCCTGTTCAGCCCCCCGGCCAGGAAGCACCTGAAAAGACCGCCGAAAAGAAAAAGTAGTGCGGGCAAAAAAAACCCGTACCCCGTTGGTGGGGTTTGTCTCGCTCGGCTGTCCGAAGGCCGCCAGCGATGCCGAGCAGATTCTTACACGCTTGCGCGCCGAGGGTTATGAAATTACGGGCAGCTATGACGGCGCCGATCTGGTCATCGTCAATACCTGCGGTTTCATCGATGCCGCCGTCGAGGAATCACTGGACGCCATCGGCGAGGCGCTTGCCGAAAACGGCAAAGTCATTGTCACCGGCTGCCTCGGCGCCAAGGGTAATGTGGTGCGCGAGACGCATCCCAACGTGCTGGCCGTCACCGGGCCGCACGCGCTGGCCGAAGTCATGGAGGCGGTGCATGCCCACCTGCCGCCCGAGCACGACCCATTCGTCGATCTGGTACCGCCGCAGGGCATCCGGCTTACGCCCGACCACTATGCCTATCTGAAGATTTCCGAAGGTTGCAACCACCGTTGCAGCTTTTGCATCATCCCCAGTCTGCGCGGCGATCTTGTCAGCCGCCCCATCGGCGCAGTGCTCAAGGAAGCTGAAACACTCGCCGATGCCGGTGTCCGGGAGTTGTTGATCATTTCGCAGGACACCAGTGCCTACGGGGTCGATGTGAAATACCGTACGGGTTTTGTCGGCGGCAAGCCGGTGAAGACAAGGCTTTACGAACTGTGCAACGAACTCGGCGATCTGGACATGTGGGTGCGCCTGCATTACGTCTATCCGTACCCGAGCGTCGACGACCTGCTGCCGCTGATGGCGGAAGGCAAGCTCCTGCCTTACCTGGATGTGCCTTTCCAGCACGCCAGCCCGCGCATCCTCAAGCTGATGAAACGGCCGGGCGATATTGACAAGGTGCTTGAACGTATCGCCTCCTGGCGCAAGGCGGTGCCTGATCTGACGATCCGCAGCACCTTCATCACCGGCTTCCCCGGCGAGACGGAAGCCGAATTTAATGAACTGCTCGATTTCCTCGACGCCGCACAACTCGACCGTGTTGGCGCTTTTTCATACTCTCCGGTCGAAGGGGCCGCCGCCAACGCACTACCTGGCGCCCTGCCCGAAGCAGTCCGCGAAGAACGCAAGATGCGCCTGATGCGCCATCAGGAAGATATCTCGACGCAACGTCTCGAAACCAAGATCGGCCGCCGCCTGACGGTGCTGGTCGACGACATCGATGACGAGGGCGCGATTGCCCGCTCAGAGGGTGATGCGCCCGATATCGACGGTCTGGTCTACATCGCTGATGGCCTCGATCTCGAGATCGGTGAGTTCGTCGAAGTAACCATTACCGACTGCGACGTTCACGATCTGTATGCAACGCTAAGCGACACACCCGCTGCCGTCCCATGAGCGCCGACTTTTTGGAACGCTTGCGCGAAATTATCGGCGCGACGCACATTCTTACCGTCCCCTTCGACATTGCCCCGTATTGCACCGACTGGCGCGGCCGTTACACCGGGCAGCCACTTTGCGTAGTCAGGCCGGGCACTGCCGAAGAAGTTGCGGCTGTCGTGCAGACCTGTGCCGCCGCCGGCATTGCGGTTGTGCCGCAGGGCGGCAACACGGGCTTATGTGGTGGCGCTACCCCCGTCGGCGGCGAAGTGCTGGTAAGCCTCACCCGCCTCAACCGCGTTCGCGCCATCGACACCGAGAACAACACCCTGACCGTCGAAGCCGGTTGCACGCTGGCTGCGGTGCAAGAAGCCGCCGCCAGCGCCGGCCGCCTCTTTCCGCTTTCGCTTGCCGCCGAAGGTACCGCCACCATCGGCGGCAATCTCGCCACCAATGCCGGTGGAGTGCAAGTGCTGCGCTATGGCAACGCGCGCGAACTCTGCCTCGGCCTGGAGGTTGTACTGCCCGACGGCCGTCTGTGGAACGGCTTGCGCGGCTTGCGCAAGGACAACACCGGCTACGACCTGAAACACCTGTTCATCGGCGCCGAGGGCACGCTCGGGCTCATCACGGCGGCGGTACTCAAACTGTACTCACGGCCACGCCAGGTCGCCACCGCCTGGGCGACCGTCGCTACCCCCGCAGAGGCGGTCGCCTTGCTAACGCGTCTGCGGGAAAAAATCGGCGGTCGCGTGACGGCATTCGAACTGGTCGGTCGGCCGGCGCTCGACCTTGTACTCAGACACATCCCCGGCAGTCGCGATCCGCTGGCCACACGTTCGGACTGGCAAGTGCTGATCGAATTATCCGACACAATGGAATCCGACCTCGATGCGCCGCTTGAGGACACACTCAGCGAAGCCATCGAGGCCGGCGAGGCGACCGACGCCGTGATCGCCAAGAGCGAAACCCAGGCGCAAGCGCTCTGGCAGTTGCGCGAAAACATTTCCGAAGCTCAGAAAATCGAGGGGCTCTCGATCAAGCATGACATTTCCGTTCCCGTCTCGCGCCTGGCCGAATTCATCACCCGCGCTGATGCTGCTCTGGCAAGCGCCTTCCCCGGCGTGCGCATCGTCTGCTTCGGCCATCTCGGCGATGGCAATCTGCATTACAACCAGTCGAAGCCTGAAGCGCAGGACAATACCGGCTTCATCGCACAAACGGAGGCCGTCAATCGTATCGTACATGACCTGGCCAACAAACTCGGCGGCTCGATTTCCGCCGAGCACGGACTCGGACAACTGAAGCGCGAGGAGATTCTGCGCTACAAAAGCTCCATTGAAATGGACATGATGCGCTCCATCAAGCTGGCGTTTGATCCGCACCAGCTGATGAACCCCGGCAAGATCCTCTAAATATATTTCCCCCCGGATGTTTACATACGAGATACCAGTCCGTATAATTCGCGCTCTCTTTTGGGGGTATAGCTCAGCTGGGAGAGCGCTTGCATGGCATGCAAGAGGTCCGCGGTTCGATCCCGCGTACCTCCACCAACGATATGACCCTATCGTCTAGAGGCCTAGGACAATACCCTTTCACGGTATGAACCGGGGTTCGAATCCCCGTGGGGTCGCCAGCATTAAAAACGGCTTAGAGGTAACCCCTCTAGGTCGTTTCTCTTTGTGCTACCTGTGTGCTGGCTGGAGGTCGACTGGTGTGCCACCCACATTGGAGCCATCCGCAGTTCACCAGATTGCCGACCTTCAGAACCAAGTATCGATGTTTTATTATCGATCTGAATGGCTGTTGGCTATCAGATCAATGGTTGAGCGTCTGCTGTTCAGAATTGTGAACTCATCCTTCCATCTTCACCTCAACCCAATGTTCATGCTGGCCGCCGGCAAGGGGAATGGCTCTGTCGGCTTGCCTGACGCCATCAACTGTCACACTCATCACGTCACTCGCCCCATTAATCCCTGCGCGCGTTTGCGAAACAGCAATGTGATAAACGGTTTCGCGATACCGATAGTGGATCGTGAACCCCTGCCAATCGGCGGGCAGACAGGGTGCAAGATGCAGTCTGTCCCCCTCAAGACGCAGGCCCAGCAAGGATTCGACAATCAGCCGGTACATCCAGCCGGCCGATCCGGTGTACCAACTCCAGCCGCCACGCCCGATGTGGGGTGCCGCAGCATAGACGTCGGCGGCGACGACGTAGGGTTCTGCCTTGTAAGTGGCAATGGCCTCTGTCGACAAGGCATGGTTAACCGGGTTGATCATGTTCAGCAGTTCCCAGGCGCGTTCATTCTCGCCCAACTGGGCAAACGCCATCGCTGCCCAGACCGCACCGTGAGTGTATTGGCCGCCGTTTTCGCGCACGCCCGGCACGTAACCACGGATGTAGCCGGGGTCAAGGTTCGCCGTATCGAAAGGTGGATCGAGCAGCTGCACCAGACCGTCGTCGCGCCGCACGAGTTGCGCGTCAACCGCCTGCATGGCCTGGCGCGCCCGCGCGAGGTTGCCAACACCTTCGCCCGCACCAGAGAGCACGGACCAGCTCTGCGAGATTGAATCGATGCGGCATTCGGCGTTTTCGGCTGAGCCCAGCGGCGTGCCGTCGTCGAAGTAGGCGCGGCGGTACCACGCGCCATCCCAGCCGTGCTGCTCGATGTTCTGGCGCAACCGTGCGCCCTCTTCGACGCACAGTTCGGCGAAGGATGGGTCACCATGCCGTCCCGCCAGCGCCGAGAATTGTCTGAGCACGTCGCAGAGGAAGAAGCCCAGCCAGACGCTCTCGCCCTTGCCCAGTATTCCCACCCGGTTCATGCCGTCATTCCAGTCGCCGGAACCGATCAGCGGCAGACCGTGTGCGCCAAAGCGCAGGCCGTGCCGAATGGCGCGCACGCAATGTTCGTAGAGGCTGGCGGCATCGCTGGAACGACCGGGCAGGTCGTAGTAGGAGTCGTCTTCCGCATTCACCGGGCGGCCCTCGAGGAAGTGCACGGGCGCATCCAGCACGTCCGTATCGCCGCTGCTGGTCACATAGCGGCACACCGCCAGCGGCAGCCAGAGATAGTCATCCGAGCAACGCGTGCGCACGCCCCGGCCCGAGGGCGGATGCCACCAATGCTGAACATCGCCTTCGACGAACTGGCGGCTTGCACACAGCAGCAGATGTTCGCGTACCAGTCCCGGGCGGGTGTGTATGAGTGCCATGACGTCCTGCAACTGATCGCGGAAGCCGAAGGCGCCACCCGACTGGTAATAACCGCTGCGCGCCCAGATGCGGCACGCCAGGGTCTGATACACCAGCCAGCCGTTGGCCAGAACATTGATCGCCGGATCGGGGGTGTCGACCTGTACCGCACCGAGGGTGTGGTTCCAATGCTGCCACACCGCTTCAAGCGCACCGCGTGCCGCCGGCGCACCACGGAAGCGTTTTACCAGTGTGTCGGCATCAGCGGCATTGCGCCCGACACCGAGGCGGAAGACGATCTCCCGCTCCTGTCCGTCGGCCAGATCGATGCTGACCTGCAGCGCGCCGCAGGGATCAAGGCCGGCGCCAACCTTGCCGGACAGGCGTGTGCGTTTCAGGGCGGCAGGATTTTGCAGTGTGCCGTTGCGGCCAATAAATTCCGTGCGGTCGCCACTCAGGCTACGGCTCGGGACATCCACGTCGAAGAACGCCACCCGCTCGCCGAATTCCGGGTTGTAGGGGTTGCGCGCGTAGAGCGCGCCACTGCGCGGAGCGATTTCGGTACTCACATGCATGGCCGATTTCTCGCGCAGATCGCCCAGCACCCACTCGACGTAGCCGGTGGCAGAAAGCCGGCGCGGCCGGCCGGACTCGTTGCGCAGTTTCAGTACCGAGAATTTAATGGCGGCATCCATCGCCACATAAACCCAGAGTTCCGAGCGAATGCCGCCCACCCGTGTTTCGAAAACGCTGTAGCCGAAACCATGGCGGACGACATAGGGCATCGCGTCGCGAACCGGCAAGGGCGTCGGCGACCAGACTTGGCCTGTCTCTTCGTCGCGCAGATACAGCGCCTCGCCGCTGGCATCGCTGACCGGATCGTTGTGCCAGGGCGTGAGGCGGAATTCGTGCGCGTTCTCGCTCCAGGTGTAGGCCGCGCCGCTCTCGGAGACAATCGTGCCGAAGTGCGGATTGGCCAACACGTTGGCCCAGGGCGCCGGAGTGGTTTGGCCGGGACCGAGGGTCATGATGTATTCGCGACCATCCTGGGTGAAGCCGCCCAGTCCATTACACAGGATCAGATCGTTGCGCGGCGGGGCAATCGCCGCCGGCGCATCGGGTCGATAGGCCCGGATAGGCTTGAGCGGCGGCATGCGCGGTTCCAGTGGCAGGCCGTGATCGAGCTGCTCCGTGAGGGTTCCCCGGCTGTCGGTGATGAGCACGCGGGCGACCGACTGAAGCAGGATGCGGTCCTCACCGGAGATCTGTTCGGCGGGCCGCACGAAGATACCGCCCGGCCGGTCGATCACGCTGGCCTCGATGCCCGAGGCGATCAGCCCCATGATCTGTTCCTGCAATTGCTGCCGGTAACCGGCGTGATCCTCGTTCCAGATCACCAGATCCACCGCCAGCCCTTTCAGGCGCCAGTAGGCATGGGCCTGCACGAGTTGGCGCACGAGATCGATATTGGCCGCATCGCCGATCTGCAGCAGCACGATCGGCAGGTCGCCGGAAATCGCGTAACCCCACAGTCCCGACTGCCCGCGAAGATTCTTGATAAGCACGGCCGGATCGGCGCGCAAGGTGGCGTTGGCGTGGATGACGGCGCCGGCCAGCCGTGCGTAAAGTTGCGCATCGGCCTCGGTAGCATTGATCTGGCGCAGCACTACCTGGCTGTGCGTCCACGTCAGATCGAAAACGCGATCGGCCAGATGGCGGTCCTGGTATTTGTCGACCAGGCTTACAGCCAAGTCGCGCGTCTCGGCGACGCCCGACACGATATCGACGGTGACCGACTGTTCCGGATCGAGCATGATCGAAGTGCGGATGGCGACGATCGGATCGAGTACCGGGCCGGCAGTATTCGAGAGTGGGGATGAGTGCGCAGTATGCTTGTGCATCGTCATGCCACGCAAAAAGTCGGCGCTGGCGGGACGGCGTGGTGTGGAAAACATGCCGGAAAGTGTGTCATGGTCGTGCAGCGCCAGAGGTGCAACGGTATCCCTTCCCCGACCGATGAAGCGCAGGCGATCCGTTTCGCAGGACACCTCACCGTTCGTCGCGCCATGCACCACCATCAGGTGCAGCATCCAGGGCGCCTGCTCCCCCAGCGAGCGTGGCCGCCGCGTGCACAGGATCGCGTGTCGTTCGGGCAGGATCTCGGTCTGCACGAAAAGATTGCTGAAAGCCGGATGTAACGCGTCCGTAGCGGGCGGCGCGATGACTACTTCGGCGTAACTGGTGATCTCGATCTGCCGCCGCTGGCGCGAGCGATTGGTAATACGGACGCGGCGCAGCTCGATATCGTCCTCGGGAGAGACGACGATCTCGGAATAGGTCTCGAAATGGCCATCGCGGCGGCGGAATTCGGCGCGCCCCTCCGAGAAAATCGCTTCATAGCTGTCCGCTCGTTTGAGCGTCGGCTGATGGGTGACCGACCATGGCTCGAAGCTGCCCACTTCGCGGACGTAACAAAAGCTGCCCCGGTTGTCACAGGTGCCGTCCTCACGCCAGCGCGTGACGGCGAGATCTTTCCAGCGGCTGTAGCCGCCGCCCGCGTTGGTGAGCATGACGTGGTAGCGACCGTTCGACAACAACTGCACCTCGGGTTGCGCCGTGTCGGGGCTGTCGAAGTGCCGGATCGGCGCTTCCGTAACGTCTGTCGCCGCGCGCATGTCGGCCAGCTGCGCCGTGTGCGAAAACAAGGCCGTGGCCTTGGGAATCCTTTCCTGCAGCAGCAGCATGACCGCCTGGAACAATCGATCCGACTCGAAGCGCCGCTGCATTGGACGGTCCAGAATCTGGTAGGCCAGCGCCAGCAGGCTCATGCCCTGATGGTGGGCCATGAAGGAACGCACCACCGTGCCCGTTTGCCCGCGTCGCTGCCGGGCGGGTGTGTAGTCGATGGCCTCGAAGAAACCGAAGCGACCCATAAAGCCCTCCGCCGCCAGGCGTTGCAGATTCAGGCAGGCGGCCTCGGGCGCCACCATCAGCGCCAGCGCCGAGGCATAGGGCGCAATCACCAGATCATCGGCCAATCCGCGCTTCAACCCCAGCCCTGGCACGCCAAAGGCGCGGTACTGGTAATTGAGATGCTGGTCGACCGTGTTGTAGCCGGATTCCGAAATGCCCCAGGGCACGCCGCGCTGGCGGCCGTACTCGATCTGTCGCGCCACCGCCGCCTTGCAGGTCTGGTCGAGCAGCGTGTTGTCGTAGCCGGGCATCACCAAGAGCGGCATCAGGTACTCGAACATCGAACCGCTCCACGACAGCAACACCGGTTCACCGCTGGTACTGGTGAGCAAACGACCGAGCGCAAACCAGCTTTCCTGCGGCAACTGCCCCTGCGCGATAGCCACAAAGCTGGTCAGGCGCGCTTCGGAGGCCAGCAGGTCGTAGTAGCTCGTGTCGGCCCGGCGCTCATCCACGTTGTAGCCGATGATCAGCAGATGGCGCGTCTTGTCGAACAGGAAGTCGAACTCCATGCGCGCCAGCTCAAGGCAACGCTGTGCCAGATGTTCGATGGTCGCGATGCGCTCCCGGGCAGAAATACTCCCCGCCGTTAGCAATTCGCGCAGGGTCGGGAGGGCGCCATGGTTACCGTGGTCAACAAAATATTCCGTTGTGACGAGGAAGTTCAGTTCATCCAATGCCGCACTCACTTGCCTGGCCAGCGCCTGGGCCCACGCATGCGCTTCGCTGCCGGGTGTCGCATCGCTGCTCCGTTCATCGCGCTGGTCATCGCGTCTGGCCACAGTCGCGGTGACGAGTTCTGTGGCGAGGGTAGCCAGCCGGGCCAGAATCAAGCGCAGTGCAGTGAGGGTAGCGGGCGGGGCAGCGCTGGCTGCAGCCAGTTCACTCCGTAGCGCAGCCAGTGCGCCGGCGGCGCCATTGGTCATGCCGCCCAGGTCGTCCACCAGTAAGCGGAAAGTGTCACTCAGTCCGTCGAACAAGCGCGCTGGCAAAATCCTGTCATCGGCCAGCGCCAGCAAGCCAGCGCGCAAGGTCAGCAGATGGCCGGCGAGGTTGCCGCTGTCCACGGTCGAGATGTAGCGTGGCGGCAGGGGTTGCAGCGTCTGCGTGTCGTACCAGTTATAGAAATGCCCGCGATGCCGCTCTAGCCCTTCCATCGTGTCGAACGTATGCGCCGTGCGTTCGATGAGTTGGCCGGCCGGGAGGTAACCAAAGTCATAGGCGGCCAGATTCGCCAGCAGTGCCATGCCCATGTTGGTCGGCGAGGTGCGATGGGCGATCGCGGCGACACGATATTCCTGATAGTTGTCCGGTGGCAACCAATGATCCTCGGCGCCGACGAAGTTGTCGAAGAAAGCCCAGGTCCGCCGCGCCAACGCGCGCAGGAAGAAGGTCTGTTCGAGCGTCAGGCTGTCCGTGCGGTGGGTGAGCGGACGGCTGACCCACCACGCAATCACTGGCGAGATAAACCACAGCAATAGAAGCGGTCCCGCTACCAGCGCTACCAATGGCAATACTGGCACCACCGGTGTCGATGTCAGCAGGTAACCGGTCACGGCCATTGAGAGAACGGGGCCAATCCACATCCGCCGGATTTCGGCGGCGAGCGTACCCGTGCTGTCACGGTTCGATTCGCTGGATGGATTCCACTCCAGCAGACGTTTGTGCGCGATGTGCATCCGCCAAACGGTGCGGGCGATGGCATCCAGGCTGTAGTACGCCTCGTAGGGCAGACAGGCAAGTTCGAACGCCATCTGTTGCAAATGCCGGACCAGCGCGTGGCCGATCGCGGCAAGGTGCTGCCGCCACAGCAATTCTTCCGGCTTGCGCAACAGGTCGAGCGTTGCGCCGCACAGCGCCGGCAGCAGCAGGATGCCAATCACAGACAGGGTCCACAAGCCTGCCGCGGGCAGCACCGTCCACCCCAGCAGCAGCAACACTGTCAGCGCCGCCGGAACGAGGCTACGGCGCAAATTGTCGATCAGCTTCCATTGCGAGAGGAATGAGAGTGGATTCTTTTGTCGCTGCGCACCCGCTCCCGGTACATGCCTCCTGAGCCATCCCGCGAGTTGCCAGTCGCCGCGCATCCAGCGATGGCGCCGGCTGACATCGGCGCTGTAACGGGCGGGGGTGTCCTCGTACAACTGCACATCGCTCAACAACCCGGAACGCGCGTAGCAGCCTTCCAGCAGATCGTGGCTGAGGATGGCGTTTTCGGGGAAGCGTCCGCCCACCGCGTGCTCAAAGGCATCGACGTCGTAGATGCCCTTGCCGATGAATGAGCCTTCGCCAAATACGTCCTGGTACACATCCGAGACAGCGCGCGTGTAAGGGTCGATGCCCGGCTCCCCGCCGTACAAGCGGGCATAGCGCGAACGGTTGGCGCCCGGCAGGCTGATCGCGACGCGCGGCTGCAAAATGCCGTAGCCGGCGCTGACCCGCTGTTTTATCGCATCATAGTGCGCCCGATTCAGGGGATGCGCCATGGTGCTGACAAACTGCCGCGCCGCATCGCGTGGCAACTGCGTATCCGTGTCCAGGGTGATCACGTATTTCACGCCGGACAATACGGCGGTGTTACCCACAATCAGCGAAAAGCCATCCCTGGCGCTACCGTTGGGAACGTCGCGCAGCAGCGCGTTCAAATCGGCCAGCTTGCCCCGCTTGCGCTCGTAGCCCATCCAGACTCGTTCCTGCGGATTCCAGCGGCGCGGGCGATGGAAGAGAAAGAAGATGTCGTCCGATGTCCCATGCTTGCTGCCACGGTATTTCTCGTTCAGCTCGTTGATCCGCGTCCGCGTCAGTTGCAGCAGCGCTTCATCCTCGGGAAGCGATTCCTGTCGGGCGTCACGCCAGTCTGTCAGCAAGCCGAAGTGCAGGCATTCATCCCGATTCGCCAGAAACCTGACTTCCAGCGCCTCGGCCAGTTCCTCTATGCCGGCAACGCTGCTTAGCATGGTCGGGACCACTACCAGCGTGCGCGAAGGTGCAGGGATACCTTTCGAGAAATCCATTCTGGGCAGCGGCTGCGCCGTCACCAGCAGGGTGACCAGCCAATTCACCAGCGCCACAGCCAATTGGCTGGCGCCCAGCAGCGCGACCAGGCTGACCGCCAGCAAGGCCCAATCATTCACTCCCACAGCCAGCGCCTGCACCAGCAGGCCGCCGGCGACAATCGCCGTGAGCAGCGCGATGGCGCCCAGATAGACAAATAGGGGGAAGCGGCCGGCGTTTCTGCGCCAGACCATGGCGATGGAAAGGCGAACTGCCGCTGCCCGTTCAAGCGCGGGCAAGCCCTTGTCGATCAGATAGAAGCCAACATGCCCAGCGCGGGTTGCATCCTCTGCCGCACGGGCCAGCTCGACCGCCTTGCGCGCCACCTCGACCTCTGTCAGACACCCCAGCTTCGCAATCCGCTCCGTGGCATGGCGGTAGCGGTCGCGGCTCGCAAAATCCATCCGGCCATAGACGCCGTCCGGATCTTCAAGCAGGGTCCGCTCGACGGAGCTCAGGGTCTCGACAAATTCGCGCCAGTCCACCGCGCCCAGCACCCTGAGGCTGCCAATGCTGTTGCTGACGGAAACCTGGTCAGCGGCCTGTTGCTGGTTCTCGCCCTGAACCAGCAGCGCAATCGTCAGACCCGATTCCGCGAGCCGTTGCTCGATCCAGGTCAATGGCAAAGCGAGGGCCGGGCCACGCCCTTGCAAGCGGCGGGCAAGCTCGGCGACGAATGCGCCGACCATGGGCGGATTCGAACGCGCCATGTCCGAGATCACCAGGATCAGGTTCTTCGGATCGTTTTCGGCGGTCTCCATCATCTGGTCTGCCCAGGAGTCGGCCAGGTTGCGCTCGACCCAACCGGCGGCGATCTGCACGCCGACCCGCCGCAGATTCTCGATCACGGCCAGCCGCAGCATGATCGGGATCGCCCACAACTCGCCCAGCTTGAGATCCGTGACGCTCTGGTAGGCCGCCACGAAGCGGGCGAGGCTTGCCGTATCGATGCGACCATCGCCATGCGCCACAGTTTCAAGAGCAATGTCATAGACGCGCGGACGCCCGGCCGAGGGGCCGGCCGCCAAACGCGGGAGTTCCCGGCTGTAGCCTTTGGGCAAGTGGCGCTTGGCCGTGCGAATCTGCTCTTCAATGAGATAGAAATTGTCAAGCAGCCAGTCGCCGGCCGGCGAGATCCGGCGCTTCTCCGTCACCGCCCCCGTCAGCAGTTGACACACTTCAACCAAGGCGTGTTCGTTCGCTGCCAGTCGCGCCAGCAATTGGTCCGGCGCGCGCCCCGTAACCAAGCGGTGCGAAGCGGCGAGTACCTTGCCATGCAGCTCCATCTGATCGGCGCTGAATAGCTCCGCGCGCAGCGGAGGCTCCGCGTCGGGTGAGCTTCCTGGCCAGTGGCTACGGCTCAAATGCAAATGCGCCTTCAATCGACGCATGGATCCGCTGAGATAGGTGCCGAGGTTCATCTACTCCCCCAGCAATTCAGCCACCAACTCGAGTTGTTCGACATGCTGCGCAACCACTTTGACGATGACTGTGATCGGAATGCTCAGCAACATGCCCCAGACGCCCCATAGCCATGCCCAGAACAACAGCGCGATGAACACGGCTGCCGTATTCATTTTGGCAATCCGGCCCGTCATCCAGGTGGTGACGAAGTAGCCGATGAACGTGGCGATCGCCAAGAAAGCCCCTACCACCAGGAGCACCGTTGACAGATTGTCGAACTGCATGAAGGCCGCCATGCCAATCGCGGCGGCGGCAATGGCCGTACCGAAGTAGGGAATGACATGGAGCAAACCTGCGGCAACTGCCCAGGCACCGGCATTTTCCAGACCGATCCAGCGCAACACGATCCAGGTGAGCAACCCCACCAGCAGATTGGTTGCCAACAGCATGGACATGTAGCGCTGGATGGATGCGTTGATGTCCTCCAGGAGGTGCACGGTAATCTTCCTGCTGGACAAGGAGGGGCCCGTGAGCCGCACCAGCTTTCTCTTGTAGGTGTCTCCGGACAGCAGGAGAAAGAAAGTCAGGAAGAGCACCATGGATGCCTGGCCGAACATCCCGGCGGCGCCCAGGGAACCCGCCCAAAGGAAGTTGCCAAGTTTGAAGCCGGGCGGATCCATGACAACACGCGTTGCCCGCTGCACAGGCGCCGCCGTCATGCCTGCCGCCTGGCGCGTCGCCTTTTCAATCTCGCTGGCGGCGTCTTGCACCATCTGCATGGTGCTGGCCTGACCGTTGCGCAAGCCGGCGATCCCGGTAGTCAGCTTACTTGCTGCAGCGGGTAATTGTTCAAGGATGGTCTGCATCTGTCCGCGCAGCGCGTAGCCGCCAAAGATCAGCGCGCAGACGACACCGGCCATCACAATGCAGGTCCCCAGCATGCGCGGAATCCTCGCCCGCTCGAGTTGTGCGACAAGTGGATTCAGGGTGTAGGCGAAAAGAATGCCGAGCACTAGGGAAATCACAAAGCTCTGCGCCCATTCCAGGGCAAAGACCACGGCGACGGTAGCCAGGATGGTCGGAGCCAAACTCTGTCCGATGTCGGATACATGGGCTGTCTGCAGCGAAACAGCCGACTCAAGACCTGCAGGAGACTGATTGCTTTCGGAAATCGTTGCTTCCGGAGGTGCGATAACTTCCATCGGGATCATCTCCGGTGTTTGTGGCCATCTGCTCCCGCAGGCTACTGCCAGACAGCATGTCGGACAGCAGTCTGCGGGCCGTCATCGCTTACTTGAGACGCATGTCGTTTTTGACAGACTTCACACCACCGACACTGCGCGCCACTTCGACCGCTTTATTCTCTGCGGCTTGCGAAGATACGAAGCCACTCAACTGCACCACGCCCTTGAATGTCTCCACGTTGATTTCTGCGGATTTGAGCGTAGGTTCATTGAAAATAGCCGCCTTCACCTTCGTGGTGATGGCACTGTCGTCGATGTACTCGCCGGTGCCTTCCTGTTTCGACGTAGCAGCACAACCTACGACGGATGCCAGCGTAATGGCCAGGAACAGTGCGGAAAGATATTTTTTAAGTTGTGTCATGATTGAATCTCCAAAGGTGAGTGAAACAGAACTGCCTGATCCGGTTTGGAACCACACTGCTTGCTTGCTGTGTCTAAACCTTGGATTCAGCATAGCCACGAAAGTCGGCGCTGACGGTACGGTGGCGCACATAGCGCGACGGGTCGTCCATCCCAGCCACCGCCGTGGCGGTTCGCCATCGCCACCAACGAGCAACAGCGCAAAGTCTTCAGCGGTCAGTGGGTGCCCTTGCTCAAAGAGGCCTTTGCCCATTGATGAGCCGTAACAGGATCATCACAAGGGCGACTACCAGAAGAATGTGGATAAACCCGCCGATGGTGGTGGACGTGACCAAGCCAAGCAGCCACAAGATAAGTAGAACTACTGCGATCGTATAGAGCATGGTAAATCTCCTTTTGTAATGCTGTCGTAAGCCACGACGCGACTACGATTGTTGTCCCTTCATTGCCGGGGTTCTGTACGCTGGCGCACTTACTGGATGACGCGTTGCGACTAATCTCCAGCGCATCATGAAACCCCGCATCGTGAAACCCTCGCCGCTTGAAAGCCTGGGCCAGAGCGCCGCAACCGCCTTGGAAGAAGTCGTTGCGCTACTGAGCTTTGTCGGGGAAAGCGCGGTTGCGCTCGGGCAGTGCATTGCGCACCCGTCACGCATGCGCTGGCGGCCGCTGCTTTACAACATTGGCAGTGCCGGGGTCGGTGCGCTACCTATCGTCGGGTTGCTGTCGTTCCTGCTCGGGATCGTGGTCGCCTATCAAGGCTCCGGACAGCTCAGGCAATACGGCGCCAATATTTTCGTGGCTGATCTGGTCGGCATTTCCATGCTGCGCGAGTTTGCCCCCCTGATCACCGCCATCATCATCGCCGGGCGCTCCGGCTCCGCCTATGCTGCGCAGATCGGCACCATGGCGGTAACCGAGGAAATCGATGCCATGCGCACGCTCGGCATCGCGCCGCTGGACGTGCTGGTGCTGCCGAAGATACTCGCGTTGCTGATCGTGCTGCCCCTGCTGACGGTATTCGCCGATGTATGCGGCGTGTTCGGCGGCATGATCATGGCGCGCGCGCAACTGGGCGTCGGCTTTGAAGAATTTATCGATCGCTTCACCAAGGTGGTCAGCGTGACGACCTATCTGCTCGGCATCGGCAAGGCGCCGGTATTCGCCGCCATCATCGCCGTAGTGGGCTGCTTTCAAGGCTTCCGCACCAAAGGCGGCGCCGACAGCGTGGGTCGCCAGACTACGCGCAGCGTCGTGCAATCCAGTTTTCTGGTGATCGTTGCCGATGCCATGTTCTCGATTGCCTTCAGCGCGCTGGATCTCTGACATGGCCATCACAACGACGATGCCGGAAGACGTAGCGGTCATCGAGATCAGCAAGTTATCGACGCGCTTCGGTGAGCATATCGTGCATACCGGCCTCGACCTCGACGTGCGCCGGGGCGAGATATTCGCCGTGATTGGCGGCAGCGGTTCCGGCAAGTCGACACTGCTACGCGAAATAATCCTTTTGCATCGCCCGAATGCCGGCTCCATCCGGGTGCTCGGCGTCGACCTGCAAGACATCGACGACGCGGCAGCTCTGGCCTTGCGCCTGCGCTGGGGCGTGATGTTTCAGCATGGCGGCCTGTTCGGCTCACTGACCGTCCTGGAAAACATCGGGCTGCCGCTACGCGAGCACCGCACGCTGGATAACGCAGCGGTCGATGCACTGGCCGCGCAAAAGCTCGCCCTGACGGGTCTCGCTCCGGAGGTTGGCGCGCAATATCCGTCCGAGCTCAGTGGCGGCATGATGAAGCGCGCCTCGCTGGCGCGCGCCCTGGTGCTCGAACCTGAATTGCTGTTTCTTGACGAACCGACCGCCGGCCTCGACCCGGAAAGCGCCGGCGAAGTCGACCAACTCGTGCGCAAGCTACGCGACGGGGGTGGCCTGACCATCGTCATGATCACCCACGACCTCGATCTGTTGTGGCAGTTGGCCGATCGCGTCGCCGTCCTTGGCGACGGCAAGGTGGCTGGCATCGGTTCGATGGCCGAGCTGGCGCAAATGGACACGCCGGCCATCCGCAAATTCTTCGACGGCCCGCGCGGCCGGGCAGCGCAGGAGCAGGGACAGCAGAAGCCTGCCGTGCCGCAAAGTGAACTCATCGGGAGCCCATCATGGAAACCAAAGTGAACTATTCGGTCGTCGGCGCGTTCGTCCTCGTCCTCGGCGCCGTGCTGATCGCCAGCGTACTCTGGCTCGCCTCAGGCGGTGCTTTCCAGAAGAAGTTCGACCTCTATCTGGCTGTCGAGGACGAATCGGTCGCCGGCCTCAACCTGAATGCGCCGATCAAATACAACGGTGTCGACGTCGGCAAGGTGCAGCAGATTGCGCTCGATTCAGGCAGCCCGGAACGGGTGAACCTGATCTTTGCCATCGAGCGCGGCACGCCGATCAAGGAAGATACGGTGGCCGTGCTGAAAACCCAGGGGCTGACCGGCATCGCCTATGTCGAGCTCAGCGGCGGAACCGTGGATTCCTTGCCGCTGCGCATCAAGGCGGGCGACCGCTATCCGGTGATTCCCACCAAGCCATCGCTCAGCGCGCGCCTGGAGAATGTGCTCACCAGCGTACTGGCCAAGCTGGACAGCACATCGAACAACATCAATGCGCTGCTCAGCGACGAGAACCGGGCGGCCTTCACCAGTACGCTCGCCGACATCGCCACCGTGGCCAGGACTATTGCCGCACGCAAGGATGCCATCGATGCCGGCATGCTCAATGCCGCGCGCACCCTCGAAAATTCTTCGCGTGCCTCGGCGCAGCTCGGGCCAGTGATTGATCGCATCGGACGTGGCGCCGTCGCCGTCGAGAAAATGGGCAACGAAGTCGCCATAACCAGCGCCAGTGCCGGCAAGACGGCGAATTCCATCGGCGCCGACGTCAAGCGTTTTACAGCGGAGACACTGCCCGAGCTGGAACGCCTGCTCGGCGAGCTGAGTGTGTTATCGACCTCGCTACGGCGCCTGACCGAGCAAACCGAACGTGATCCGGCGGGCCTGTTGTTCGGTCGCAAGTCGGTCCCCGAAGGGCCGGGAGAAACGCCAACAGGAGCAATGCAGCCATGACCCAACTATCTTTTACCAGCCCCTGCCGGCTGGGTGCCGCCCTACTTTTTCTGTCGCTGCTCGGTGCTTGCGGCGCGCTGCAACCGACGACAACGCCGCTACCAGCGTTTTATTCGCTCGACAGCACGCACCGTGAAGCCACTACGGCAGCCGTAAAAAGTCGGCGCTGGCGGGACGGCACCGACCGTTCGCAGGCGCCGACTTTGATCGTCAATCAACCTCACGCTGCTGCAGGCTTCGACAGCCAACGCATCCTCTATGTGCGCGAGCCCCACAAGCTCGAGTATTTTGCGCACAGCGAATGGGTGGATACGCCGGCGCGCATGATCGTGCCACTCATCGTCGCGGCGGTCGAAAACAGCGGGGCGTTTCGCGCCGTGGTACTCACACCCAGCGCTGCGGCCGGCGACCTGCGGCTCGACACCGAGATCGTTCGTTTGCAGCAGGATTTTGTTAGCCGGCCGAGCCAGGTGCGCTTCACTTTGCGCGCCTATGTGGTGGATAACGCAACGCGACAAGTGCTGGCACAGCGCGAATTCGACGCAAGCGTTGCCGCCGCAGGCGACGATCCGCGTAGCGGCGTCATTGCGGCCAATCGCGCGGTACATGAGGTGCTGGAAAGCCTGGCAGGCTTTTGCAGCGAATCCGCAGGACGCTGGCAGCCTGCTACCAGGAGCCCGCCGGGAACCGCCGACAGCCCGAGCGGTCGCTGAACCTGCACTTATGAAGCGGAGTAGCAGTCTGGCTTGATATCAATCATCAATCAACCGCCCGTTTTGTGCTGTCGATGATGATCATGCGCTCGCCTACCCGCCAGATTGAGGAACTTGCCTCCGCGAACTGGCGCTTCGATCCATCGTGCATGCGGACAGTGATTTCGATGCCGGAATTGGCGCCGGCTATTTCCCGCCTTGAAGACACGACGCCACACTCAGGGCAAGTGGTCCGGACGCTGACGGTAACGTCCGTCGGTGCGTGCTCCAAATCCGCCTCGAAAGTCGGCTCTGCTGATACGGTGGTCGATGTCAGCATCCAGATCAACATGACGACGCATCCGGCAACACCGAGCAGAATAAGCCAGACGCGCTGCCTGACTAACGGTAGATCATGGAGCCAAGACGGTTGCGTTCGCATGTTTGTCTCTTGGGTAATTGCTACAACTCGAATACCGTACATTCGATGCCGAGCGTGACCTGATAATCGGGCTGCGTCGTGTCGATGGCCTCCGCAAGTAGCCGATCGAGGTCGGCGTCGGTGTGGTCGGGGTCATGGTGAAACGGCACGATCTGCTTCACTTCGGTCAGCGTGCCGAAGTCCAGGGTGTGATTGAGAGAGCTATGTCCCCAGCCGCAGTGGCTGTGATACTCGGCGGCGCTGTATTGACCGTCGTGAATCAGCAAATCTGCTCCTGCGGCCAGCATGGCACCTGAGGTCCATTCCCGTGGCAAGGAGGGAAAGCGCAGCGCGGCCAGTGCGGGTTCATGGTCGGGCAGGTAGGTCAATATGCCGCCGTCCACTTCTGAAATACGGTAGCCCACGGTGGGGCCGGGGTGGCACACGAGTTCGGAACGAACGCGGAACTCGCCAATGTCGATGTCTCTGGACGCAATTTCGTGAAAGCTCAGCTTGCATGGCAGTTCGGAGAGATTCACCGGAAACAGTGGCGGCGAAAGATAGCGCATCAGGCGCGCCTGCAATCCCAGTGCGGTGCTGGCCGGGCCCCAGATATGCACTTCAATGTCGGGCCGGTAGAGCGGAGCGAAAAATCCCAGCCCCTGAATGTGATCCATGTGGAGATGCGTCAGCAGGATGTCTATGCGGCGCAAGGATGCCGGAATGGTCGCCCCCAGGCGGCGAATGCCCGTGCCGGCGTCCAGCACCAGTATCGTTCCTTCGCGTCCGACGGCACCCACGCATGAGGTGTTTCCCCCATAACGCGCCATCTCCGGTCCGGGTGTGGCGAGTGAACCGCGCGTGCCCCACAGGGTTACCTGCATCTCAAAGCTCCCAGAAAATCATTTTCGCGCCAAGGAACTGGCCGCCTTCACCGATCAGCGGGAATGCCGTGATGTTCATGTGCAGCCACTCGTGGTGCCCACAGCGCATCCACAGCGTTCGGGAGAAGGGTTTACGCTCGGAAAGCGCCATCATGATGGGCCGGTCTTCCTGGGCGATGGGGTTGCGCTCTTCATCGGCGACGGCGAACAGCTCGGTCCAGGCATCGGCGGACATCTCCCCCGTTTCCTCAAAGCGCTGATCCAGAATCACCTCGGCCGGCTCGTTGTAGAAAATCAGCGTTCCCTCGGTATCCACGATGAGGATGGACATGGCAAGCGTGCTGGCAAGTTGCCGGGCCAGGATAAGCTGTATGGGTTTGGGGGATGACATGGGGTTGTCTATCAAGCGGAAAATGGCATTGTGAAGTCCGCTGATTCCGGCGTCTGTTCGCCATCCAACAGATGAAAGTAAGGCGATCATTGAGACTTGCCACTTTCCATATGCCGGTGCGTAGGGGGCCGTAAATAGGGTCCGTGAACAGACCCCGGAAGTTCTCATAGAGTAATATCATTCGCATATATCCCCACCGCGTGGCAAGAGGGTCTTTCGTGGCAAGCAAAATGACGGTAT